>NZ_JACDWU010000195.1:0-3669 GCF_016464045.1 Pseudoalteromonas sp. bablab_jr011
AATGAACCTAATCTCTCTGCTTTATAAGTTGCTGGGTACCAATTAGGTGCCTTCGTGAAGGCTTGAGCCGTATGCAGTGAAAGTTGCACGTACGGTTCTTAGGAGGGCGACACTTGGTAACAGGTGTCGTCTATCCGACAAAAGCTTGTTAGAACAAAAGGCAGACTGCGACAAATAGCATCGAAAAGTTTCGAACTTTATTGTTATGCATACTTAAAAGTGTAACATCTCCTTTAATGGTTAATATCTGCGGTTGTAAGGGTGAACTGAACTAAAGCATAGTTCTTATAGAGGTAGTACTTTCTGTGCTGATTGGAATCTAACAGAGGCGATGTTGCCAAACTCATTTCTGCCCCAAAACGAGTTTAGTCGAGCGTCGCAAATGAGCGAATTTGAGACACTGATTTTATGTTTGAGTTGTATCAATATATCTACAAAACGGACATTAAGCCTCTTATTTCCCCATGTTCAGTTAACTTAAATACTCTAATTTGTGATTTAAAATTGATTTTTCACAAAAAGAATCTGAAAACTTAGAGGGAAAGCTAGAGCTTTAACGAAATAGCTTTTAAATAAATTAAGTGTAAATTCAGCTACTCTTAAGTTTAAAGCGATATTCTGAATAATATTTACTCAAAGGCATGCATCATTGAAAGTTTTAGTTATCGAAGATTCAATATCACTTAGACGAAGTTTAAGAGTAGGGTTAACCAACCTAGGTTTCACCGTAGATGATACTGGAGATGGTTCTGAGGGACTAAGTATGGCTCTGTCTGGTGATTATTCTCTGTTAATTCTTGATTTAATGTTGCCCTCTGTCGATGGTACTTCAATATTAAAGGCAATTCGTCAGGCAGGAAAAGATATCCGTGTATTAATTTTGTCTGCGAAAGACCTTACAGAAGATAAAGTTGAAGGGCTTCTCAACGGTGCAGATGACTACCTTACTAAACCTTTTTCTTTTGACGAACTGCATGTCCGTTTACTCTGTTTAATGCGGCGCGGTACTTTGAATGTGAACGCTAACAGTATTAATATTGGTGCCGTATCACTAGATTTACATTTAAAACAATTAAGATGTGGTGGTAAAGATGCTCAGCTAACCCCTAATGAATACAAAGTGGTTGAATGCTTATTTTCCAGTCAAGGAAAAGTCATTTCTTCTGAAAAGCTCAGCGAATACCTAGCCGGACAATATGATGCAATTGCAAAAAATTCTATAGAGGCTCACCTTTCTTCTGCTCGGAAAAAAGTAAGAGCTATTGGTTACGAGCTTCCAATTAAAACCAAGCGTGGCTTTGGCTACTTCGTTGAGAGTCATTAATGAATTCAATTCATAAAAAGCTAAGTCGCTATCTATCAATTTCAATCTCATTACTCTTAATTTGTATCTTATTAGCAACTCATATCAGTGTTGATACATGGATTAGTGATGAGTTTGACCGAGCCATGATCAACAAAGTTGGACTACTTGAAACATTAGTTGAAGTAGATGAAAACGGAATAGAATTTGATTTTGCTGGGGAGTTTATGCCGGAATTTGAAGGCAAAGAAAACCCTGAATATTACCAACTTTGGTACAAAAGCGAAGTATTTGAGAGATCTGACACTCTAGAGCTTTTTGAAATAAAAGCTCTCTCTAGATTAGATGTAAAACTACATGAATTTATTATTCAAGATACCGTATTACCAGACGGTAGAAATGGCAGGATGCTGTATACAAAGTTTTTTCCTCAGGTTGACTCTGACATTCGTGAAATACTCGGTATAAGCAGAGAAGAATTTGCAAAGAATCAACAACCAATGGAACTTGCCTATGCGCTAAGTAGAGAAGAGTTAGACTATATCCACTGGTTTGTTGATATTATTTTTATTTTCACATCTATATTTTCCGTATTTATTATAAGAATAATTGTCAAACTTGTTGTTTCTAGGAGTTTAAAACCAATTAGTGAACTCAGTCAGCAGCTAAGAAAAATAAGTTTAAACTCTAAAAACCCGGAAGTTTCAGTAGAATTTTTACCGCAAGAACTCGTTCCGATAGTTGAAGGCGTTAATCAGTTTATTAAAGAAAATCATATTCTGTACATTCGAGAGCAGAGAATGGCTTCTGACATTGCTCACGAATTAAAAACACCAATTGCAGAGCTTATAAGTTTGAGCGAAGTTGCCTTAAGGTTTCCTCATGAAAAGGAAATATCAGATAACCTTGCAAGCGATGTCCATGGAATATCCTATCGCTTAAAAAATATCGTTAGTAGCATCATGCTATTACAAAAAAGTAGTAGTAGCCATGAGTTAGAAACTAGCAAAATTAACCTAACGGATCTAATTAGTAACATTATCTCAAGAGAAAATTCAGACGATAGAGATATTACACTTCTTTTTGATATACCTTCATTAATAGTAAATACCAACAAATTTGCTTTAGAAACTGTGTTATCAAATTTAATTAACAATGCAATCTTTTATAGTCCAACTAATTCAGCAATAGAGATAACAACATCAAAAATTGATAATAGAAATGCTTTAATCAAAATTTCAAATATCTGCTACGAAAATTATCAAGAAAATGAGCTTAAATTGTTTTTTGATCCTTTATGGCAAAAAGACGAATCAAGAACATCAACAGAACGATTTGGATTAGGTTTAGCAATAGTAAAATCCTACTGTGAAAAAATTGGAGCAACTGTTTCAATATCGCTAGTTGAGAAGAAAATAACATTTACTGTATCGCTGTAATGAACAAGTCTTTTAACGCTTCTTTACAACTTCTTTATCTGTTTGCTTCAAGTATTGCCTTTGCAACTGAAGTTGTCGTTGATGGCTCTCTGAATGATTCAGGTTGGCAAAGCGCGAAGAGAAACACAGTTAATTACCAAGTTGTTCCACAAACGCTAACAAAGGTAGAGCTTAAAAACTTAAATCAAGCTAATAGCCATAATCAGTTTAATGTCTTTCATACCGTTTTAGGAGCGCTTAGCCTTGAGTCATCAATATATGATAGTACGCTTGATGTATTGCATAACTCTGGTGAACATTAGAAATTATGTTGAACTACAACAGCGTTATTAAAATTATTATATTGGTAATGCTTTATTTTGCCTTACCAATAACTGCTGCCCCTCTTATTAAAAGTGGTTCTGAAGAAACATCTGAATTGAATTTATATACCGCGAAATATAGTGTATTACGGGGCAAGAAAAAATATGGTCGAGCCACAAGAAAACTAAGTAAAAATAATACTTCTTATTCGTTATCAGGCGTTGTTTCCTAAAAGTTTGAACTATCTTGCCAGCCTGTGATCAGATCATCTATATCCTACTAGCCTGTGCAACAACAATGAGCAAAATCACAAACTGGTCTCACTATAATCAAGCCCTCGTTAACCGCGGTAATATTCGCTTCTGGTTTGACGAAAAAGCAACGCGTCATTGGTATAACGAATGTACTCACGGTGGGCGTGGCCGCTCTAATCATTTCTCTGATCTTGCTATTGAAACTTGCTTAACACTCAAAGCTGTCTTTGGCTTATCGTTCAGGGCACTACAAGGGTTCACACAATCGGTATTATCTTTGATGAAGCTTCCGCTTGAAGCCCCAACCTACAGTTGTCTGTGTAAGCGCAGTGCTGAGTTGAATATTAAATTTCGCAGTAAAGTCCGCACC
>NZ_JACDWU010000196.1:0-21515 GCF_016464045.1 Pseudoalteromonas sp. bablab_jr011
CAGCGATGATTTATAAAAATCTTACTGAAGCCCTTTTGCTATATGGTCTTTAGCTAATTTTGTCCCCACCTGCTTTAAGCAGCTTTAACTGAATAATATTCACATATTTATTCAAAAAACTGCTTAACTGACTGGCATTACCCACACGCGGGCCTTTATCGTAATGATAATCACGCTTTTGTTGATCATTTAAAACGATGTATCGGCCATCTGCCGCCTTAGCAAGCTTTTTGCTAAACCCCGCAATATCGGCTTGGCTATCTGGTTTGGCGTAATAAAGCACGCGCGGACCGGTGTTTTTAACAATGAAGTTATCATCCTCTGGTAGCTGACTAATTTTGATGCTCTGTTGGGGATCAACTGTCGACATGCCATGATCAGAAACAATCACCAAATTAATATTCTCATCAAGCGCTTTTAAGCGTGTGTGCAAGTCTGCCATTAAGGCATCTAAGGTTTGTACTGCATCAAAGGTTTGCTTTGCATCAGGGCCATACTCATGCCCCATACTGTCTACCAACGAAAAGTAACTCACCACCAAACGTGGGCGCTTTTCTTTTGGTAAGCTTAACCATTGAATAATTTGATCAACACGTTTTTGGTAATCACTGTGCTTAGAATAGTGATAAAAGTAATCTGGCAACATGCCGTTAAAGCGCGCATCAGACTCTGGCCAAAAATAGGTTGCCGCTTTAACCCCCTGCATTTGTGCAAGGTTCCAAAGCGGAATACCATTTAGCCAAGTGCTGTCGTCTTTGCCTTTGCCCATGCTGTAACACTCATTGCGCTGTGTATCGCAAAAACGGTTATCAACAATACCGTGGTTTACTGGCAACAACCCCGTAATAATCGACACGTGATTAGGAAAAGTTTTAGTTGGATAAACAGGGCGCATTTTGGTTGCCCTTACACCCTGTTCACTGATTGCTTTTAACGCAGATGCGCGGTGTTTTTCAATGTAATCCCAGCGAAACCCATCTATCGAAATAAGCACAACAGACTGCTCACTATCAGCTTTTACCGTTCCACTTATGATTAACAAACCTGCTAAAAGTAACTGAAAAATACGCATACAAAACCCTTATTAGTTTAATTTTTTGATTCGTTCGAGTATGTTACCGTACTCTTTTGAAAATTTTGTGATCGTGCTTTCAAGCTTTTTCACACTGCGTTTTAAACGTGTACCATTTGCTAAGCTATACATAAATCCCCACAGCCCAGTAACCACACTTAACACAATAAATACCACCACAGGAAAGCCATCTAAATGCTCCACGACTTGCGGGTATTGATCAAGTAACTCAATGCCGGCGTCTGGCACAAGCGCATTCACCAGTGGATAAAAATCTTGCGGGTCTAAATACCAAGCCAAGCCAATTGATGTAAGGCCTAGCATTACCATACGGTTAAAACCATGCACCATACCAAAGCGTTTAACTGATGAGTAATCATATTTAATATCTTTACTCACATTCACCGCATACTCACGGTAGTACTTTGAATAACGCTGTGTTTCTACATCACTGTAGGCATAGTAAACCCAATCACCGACATCGACAGACCCTAATAAGTCTTCACCGGCTTTAAAAATATACGGCTCGCCCGAGGCTGTTTCGAGCATGATCTCACCTTTTAGGGTCGTGCTACGATTACGGTATACCTGAACGCGCTCTGTCACATCGGTGCCAACATAATTACCGCCACGGTAGGTGGTGGTGGTTTCTGTTGTAGTGACTGTTTCACGGGTTTCATTGGCGTGCGCGCTTTGTGCTTTGTCTAATACTTTACCTAGCACGGCACGGTGACGAATAGTGCCCTTTTCATTACGCGCCCACACGTTTTTATGCACATAGTTTGTTTTGTAGTCTAGGCTGTATTCACCCATTATGGCGTGTTCAAGATCAGCAATAGTGGTTGGTTTAACTAAATGTGATTCAGCCTTTCGCTCTGCACTCACCGTTTGGTTTTCTGTGCTTTGCTCGTCATCTGCCAAAACCGATGCTACCGGCTCAACATGCTGCTTAACACCACAACAATAACAGTGTGCGGCATCTTTACTAATACGCTGCTGACACGAAATACAAATTACATCGGACTTACTCGGCAAGCGAGCAAGCATGTGATACCCCAATTGATTTTGACTGGTTGATAACATGACATCGGTGGCCGCTAAAATCGCATCGTAGTGTGCTTCCTTTTTGGCCTTGGCTTTTTTATGGTATTTATGTTCTGCAATAAATACCCCGATAGCGACAGGCAAGGTTGCTAATAATGCCGGCACAAACTCAAGTTTGGCAGCAAATAGCATCACTAAAAATGTAATAAAGCCCAATACAAGCCATAGCACAGTCCCGCCGGTGTAGGCTCGGTTAATGCTGCTATCCCAACTGCGGTATTGTTGATCAGCAAAGTGCACAATCACAATTGGCATAAAGCGGTTATTCTTCACGACTTTAATCGCGTCGTTGTTTGCTATTCGGTAATTTAGTGTCAAAGGGCTTGGCTGAAATGCAGTGATCACATTGCCCTTTTGTAAATTAGCAATCACCTCTTTTTCAGCATCCACGCTAAACTCGTGAATCTGGCCGTGTTTGTCTTCAACTTCTAACCACCAATAGCCATATAACATATCGTCATTATTGGTTTTATAACGGCGCTTATAGTAGTACATCGATTTAACAACACCGGTAATCGTGCAGGCTTGTGGCGAGTAGTGTTTTACTTCAGCAAGCAAGTCTGGGTTGAGCTCTTCAACCGTGTGCATTTGTCTTTTTTGCTCAAGAGCTTCACCACAATCACAACAGTGAAGATCGGTGGCATACACCGTATTTTGGCAATGTTGCATAGTCATTCCTTGCTTAATTATTTACTTAAATCAATTGTTAATGTTTGTTCGCCAGCCTCTATTTGATGCCAACGACGATACGTTTTATACCCCGGTGCCGACACCTGAATATCGTACGCGCCCGTTTTTAAAGTCATTCCTGGGCGGTACTTAGGGCCTATATTCATAATACGAACCGTGGCATTAGGTGCATTGGTGGCAATGGTCAGTTTGGTTTTTTGCTCAACCAAATATTGTCTGCGAGATTGTTGCTCGGCGCTTAAATTTGCCGTGTCGTGACGTAAAATATCAACCTGTGCCAGCGCATGGCTCATCGGGCTAAAACGCTCGTATATATGCAGTTTTTCTTCAAAGGCTAAGCCTAAAGGATGCAGTACCGGCTGGGCATGAAGAGTCCAACGAATCGCGTAGCTAAATACCGGATTACTCGACTCATCCACTTTGTCTAAAAAGTAGTTAACCGGGCTTTGCTCATCTTCGGTAAAGCTATTGTGAATAAAGAGCACTGGGGCAATTAAAATCACGGCAGGCATTATCAGTTTTTGCAGTACGCTCAGCCATGTTGTTGGCTGCTTTTCTTGGGCAGGTTTAATAAGTTGCCATAATTTCAACGGCAGCTTGCTAAACGTTAAACAAATTAAAAATAACGATAACGACATTGAAATAGGCGGAATAATCACCGAACGCAGCGCCTGTTTACCGTACTGCGCGTACTCACCGCCATCGGCAAATTTACCTTCAGCGCTATTAAGCATGGCTACGTACTTGTCGGTACGTTTTTCAATATTCGGATCAAGCACCTGATCTTTAAAGTTCTTTTTATTCCAGTCTGCGCGAATGTTTTTCACGTATAAGTCGCCCATACGGTCGGCGATTTTGGCTTGAACTTCCGGGTGTAGCTGAAACTCAACCCAGCTTAAGTTAGGCTGTAAGCTCATACCCCGTTTGCGCATTTCACTTTGCCATTGGTTTGTCGCTTCTTGAGTGACTTTAGTCGCAACGGCATTAGCAAATACCTGACGTTGATTCACATTCCATGTGCTATCAAGCTCAAGGCCTTTGCTTGCAAAATGGGCACGCAGCTTTTGTTGCGTGGTGTCGTGTGCACGAAACGCCATTAAGTTTTCAAGGGTAAACGGGTAACCCGTTTCTTTAGCAAACATTTTATGTAAATTAGGATGCTGTAAAAAACGTAATTGATAATGATCAGGGTCGTCGGTGTATTTATACCGCTTATCTTTAAAGCCGCCGTCGCCACCGGTCGCTAAACTTGCCGCTTGCAATGCAGTGTAAACACCGCCCGTTAGCACGCCCATTAAAATAGTGCCTGCGGCGTTTTCTGCTACCGAGACATCTTCTTCAATTAACCAATAGTCTGGCTCAATGTAACCAATACCGGCTTTTAAAATGGTGCTTCGGTAATCGGCCGCTTCACGTTCGTAACAGCGATTACGGCGGTCTTTTTCGCTGCTTTTATCGTAGCGCTCACGGCACTTTGCAATACTATTGTGGTAATCGTATATTTTAGGGCCGTACTTTTGTGCACGCGCAGAGGCTTTAGCAATATGGGCTTTTTGCGCTTGTTGATACTTATTCCACCCGCTGTTGATTTCTTGCTCAACCTGTTGCCAATAACCTTGCTCGCGCTCACCAATACTGGCTAACGTATGGTTATATTTTTTACTGCCCTGTGCGTAGGCTTTGTACTTAACCACCAGCTCATCGTACAACTGGCTGTAATTTTTATAATGTTTATCAAAGTCTTGATACGCCTTCTTTTGCACGAAAGAGGCAATAATTTTACGCTTATCTTGCTCAAGGTTATCAGACAGTGCCGCATCGCTATAAAGTAGGCCACCAAACAACGCTAAAAAAGTCAGGTTTTCTGAGCTGTGCAGTTGTTCGGGGTTGTAATCAAGGTCGTTTACTTTAATTGAGTTAATTGCCAAGGCATCACGCAGCGCTGCGCTATAGGTTGCAAATTGGCGTTGCTCAGCCGTTGAGGGTTCTATTAACGTTTTTTCGATGGCGTACTTTTGCCCAAAAAACACCACCGGCCACACAAGGCAAAGTAGCGCAATAAACGAAACAACACCGCGGCCAACTTTAGCAACCATGGCTTTGGGTAAGAAGTCGGCTAATAACAGTGCGACACCAACGCCCGACACCGCACGCCCATAAATTTCGAGGTGCTCTAAATCGGCCGCAGAAGGGGTGCCTAACCCTACGAGCGACACAAGTTGCGAATTAAAAATAGCTTCGGGTAATAAATATAAAGTAGCTAAAACAAGCAGCAGACAGCGCCACCAAAACGGCTTTATTATTGTAGTCATAGTATTGTTCTTTATTGCTTTTTACGTAGTTCTAATTCAACCGCTGGGTCGGTTTCCAAGCTAAAGTCTTCATCGGCTTGGCGTGTGCCAATTTCGAGATTGGGTGCTTTAGGCGTCTGTGTAACCTGTGGAACATAGCTCACTGCTTGAGTCGATTTAAGCGTGCCTCCAACAGCTGGATAAAGCTTGTTACTTTGATACGCTTTAAGCTCGTCTAGGCGCTCTAAATCAAGATCATCGGGCATGCTTGCTATTAACTTAGCGTCGGCTTCATCGCTAAAATAAGGGGTCACGTTTGGCAGCTCAAACACCGAGCAAAAGCCATACACCGTGTCGTCAATAATCACAGAGTCGGGACGCACCGAGCGCGACTGCGCTAACAAACTGCGCTCATGATAGTCGTGACCGTTAATTGAATAAGTCGCAATCATAATGCCACGCGCCTTGGCACTGGGCTTTAAACGAGCAGCGGTTTGCTTGTAGTGTCGAATATCAAGCACGTAGCCAAAGTTACGCTTCAGCTGTTTTGCTAATTTGTCGAGCTGCAACGGGCTGTCGTAACGCTTTTCACGGTGATAACGATTACCTAACGCTTGCAAGCTTTCGAGCTGTTCTTTGTTGCGCTCATAAATAGGGTCACTCCCTGCACCGCGTTTTAAGTCACTGGCAAGCTTGTTCATAGACGCTTTAGCTGGCGACTGAATAAACGCTAAATAAATGTCGGGGTTAATGTCACGCATACGCGTTAAATTGCGCATTTCTAAACTGCTAAAAAAGTAATTACCGCCACCTATGTATTCATACGCCAGGTAGTCGAGCATTTTAAGATCGTTGATCGAAGCGTTTGATTTAATCTCAATATTAAGCTTTTGATGCGGTTTACGATAACGCGCAAAGCTCGACGCTAACTCACGAAAAGAGGCAGGCAAGTCATCACTCAGTAAGCCTGTATCTTGATTGCGCAGGCGTAAATACCCCCACTCTTTTTTATAACTCATCGACTCAATTTTGCGACGCTTGTTGTCGACCGTGCCCGTTTCGCGGCCGGTGCGCGCATCGTGGTGTACGACCCACACATCGTCGCGGGTAATACGCACGTCAATTTCAATCACGTCAAAGTTATTATCAATGGCATCAATCACTGCATTAACTGAGTTTTCGGCGTAACGAATCGAACCTCGGTGGCTTTGCAGGTTAAATCCACTGCATTGTCGCGCCGACACATAGTTAATATTGCCAAGTTGGCTCTCAAAGAAGCCTCGGGCAAACAGTGCTTCTTGCTTGGCTTTCACTGCTTGCTTTTGTGCAACAGTGAGCGTGCTTTCAGGAGTCGCTTCTGGGGTACTTTTACAGGCCGTTAAGCCAACACAAATAAGTAAAATGCCGACCAGCAGCAAAGGTTTAGTAAACGAAGTTTGCATCATTGCATTTACAGCCAAAAGGCTTTCCTTTTTTATTAGAGCTCATAAAGAAGTGTGTAAAGCTGAATAATATATGAATAGAGGTCCCGATTTAAAGTAATAACTTTAATTAATCCAAATATTTTAATTTAAGATACAAGCTGTTAGATTAAATTTAATAACTATCGCAGTTTTGATAACAACACTGAGCAGCCTAATAGGAAGCGCCTCGTGGGAATGAAACATGATCGACTTTCGTAAAAAAATTACCCCTGCGCGCGAAATGCGCTCAACCAACACGTTACACACTGCCCTTGAAAGTGATCGGGGGCGCATTATTAACAGTGCCGCCATTCGTCGTTTACAACAAAAAACCCAAGTTTTCCCACTCGAACGCAATGCAGCGGTGCGCTCGCGGCTAACCCACTCACTTGAAGTACAACAAGTGGGGCGCTTTATAGTGCAAACAATTTTTAATAAGTTAAGCGACGCTCAACAAAAAGAGTATGGCCTTGCAGGCCTAGAAAGGCCCTTAGAGAGCCTTGTTGAAATGGCGTGTTTGATGCACGACATTGGCAACCCGCCATTTGGTCACTTTGGCGAAGCCGCCATAAACCAATGGTTTGAAAAACACTTAGAGTCGCTCACGCCAGAGCGCTGCAAAACCAGTGGCATACATGTTATTTTTAAGCACCTTGCACAAGACATCAAAAATTTTGAAGGCAATGCGCAAGGTATTCGCATTATTCATTCTTTGCTTTCACTCAACCTAACATACAGCCAAAGCGCCGGCATATTAAAGTACACCCGCCCTGCCAGCATGGCTAAAAAAGACATCCCACAAGACAAAAATTACTTAATGAAAAAAGTGGGTTATTACTTTAGCGAAAAACCCTTTATTGAGGCACTGCAAACCGAGCTTGATATAGAGCAATATTGCCGCCACCCCGCAAGTTACATAATGGAAGCAGCCGACGACATTTCGTATTGCCTTGCCGACATAGAAGACGCTGTAGAAAAAGGCATTATAAACGTTGAACTATTGTGCGAAAAATTAAAAGAGCAATACACGCGCACCTTAACAAACCTCACGCTTAACGACACCAAGCACAGTGACTTTGCCGAAAAAGCCATTGATTACGCACTGAGTAAAGCCGCCGAGCAGCCGTATAACTATAATAGCGAGTTTTTTATTTACCTACGCGTGACCTTGCTACACCCCTTGGTAAATTATGCCGCAGAGCGTTTTGTTGGCAATATTGAAGCCATTTACCACGGCGACTTTAACCAAGCCTTACTGGAAGATCGCAGTCACTTGCATGCAGTCACACTCACGTTAAAACAAGTGGCCATTAAACATGTATTTTGCCACAAAGAAGTAGAGCGCCTAGAGCTGCAAGGTTATCGGATCATTAGCGGTTTGCTCGATTGCTACAAACCGTTACTCGCCCTTGACCACGACGCCTTTAAACGGGTTTTAAAAGGCGACCCTCAATATTTAATTGAAACACGGCTCGTTAAAAAGCTCTCAAATAAACACATAAACAGCTACCAAAAAGCCATTGATGCCTTAAAAGCAGAGCCCGATCACTTTGCAGCTTATGAGTTTTATTACCGTTGCAGACTTGTTCAAGATTACATTAGCGGTATGACCGACCAATTTGCTTACGACGAGTACCGCGCTTTAATGGTTATTGATTGATTCATTTAGCTATTTATTTTAATTTGTTAACAAAATGTGGATAAAAAACCTATCAAGGCTTAGAATTAAGTCATTGTTTGGGTCACCAGATTAACCTTACTGGTCAGGAAACTATGCCAATTATAAAAACAACACTTTTACTGATACTTGCTAGTGTAAGTTTCACCAGCGAAGCGCAGTATAATGAGGCCATGTGCATTTTGTTAAAACAACAAATGCATGAATTTCGTAATAATACGAGTAATCGCAATTATCGCTCTGCAGCTCGTAACTATGAAAAGAACTGTAAAAATCCGACGCCTGTCCACAATGTCGAAGCATTTGAAAAGTTAACCGCGCAATCGGCAGAATCAACCCCCATAACCCCCAACAAATCAGTAAGCCCAACAGAGCACTCGGCTGCCATTCAAGGCATTGCTGACGATACCCCAGCACCTGAGCCACAAAACCTCGACGTAACGCAATTAGAGCAAGCAACTCAAGATACGCCGCCCTCATCAGAGCCAGAACTCATTTCTGATGTAGCCGCCATTGAACCTGTAGCCAATGCATCAGCGCTTGAAACAACAGAGCCAGTGCAGAGCGTACCGCAGCCGCAAAACGAGACTAACGAAGCGCTAACAACGGCGCAGACAGCAACGCCGCAGACAACAGCATCACAAACAACAGCGCCGCAGACAAATAATTCAACCGATAACCTTGAAAGCGAGCCCGCATCTGATACACCCCCTGTGTCAGCAACAGAGGCAGAAAAACCAGTCGATGCCGCGCCAATACCCGCAGAGCCTGCACCAACACCACAACCAGCCCCGATGCAAAGCGCCGCGCCTAGTTCGTCAACGTCACTGCTTATGCCCAGCTTAATCGTGCTATTAGTGCTGCTTGTGGCGGGTTTGTTTATTGTACGATTACGCAAAAGTAAACAACAAGACACACACCCTGAACTTGAACACAGCTTACTAGAAGCGCAAGCACTAAAAGCCGCCGCAAATGCAAATAAAGAAGCCGAAGGACTTAAATCGGCCACCGCCGCGATACTTGCAGAGCAAAGCACAGAACAAGCCCCCGACATAGAGAGCGAATTAGAGCAAAGTCGTTCGTTTACAGCCACAGACAACGAAGACAGCAACGATGAGCTTTCGGAACTTGCCCGCTTTAGTGCTGAACGCGACTTTCACGAGCAACACACTGATTTTGCCGATGCGGATCAGTTTAATGAGCTTGAACTCGATAACGACGAGACAGAGCCCAAAGATGAAACTGAGCCCAAAGATACTGAGCCCACGCAAACTGAAACCTTGTTAAGCAGTTCATCATTCGGCTTCGACGAGTACGCAAAGCAAGAGCCGCTTACAGACGACGAGCCATTAACCAATGAGCTTATTAATGACGACCTTGAAAGCAACAGTTTTGAAAGCAGCGATTTTGAAAATGACAAGCTTTCAAATAACGAGCTTGAAAATGACGAGCTTGAACAAGCGCCTGCTTTTACCAGTAGTTCATCATTTGGTTTCGACGAGTATGCAAAGCAAGAGCCGCTTACAGACGACGAGCCATTGACCAATGAGCTTATTAATGACGAGCTTGAAAGTAACGTTCTTGAAAACGATAGTTTTGAAAGCAGTGCTCTTGAAAGTAACGAGCTTGAAAATGACGAGCTTGAACAAGCGCCGGCTTTTACTAGCAGTTCATCATTCGGCTTCGACGAGTACGCAAAGCAAGAGCCGCTTACAGACGACGAGCCATTGACCAATGAGCTTATAAATGATGATCTTGAAAGTAACCTTCTTGAAAACGATAGTTTTGAAAGTAGCGATTTTGAAAGTAACGATTTTAAAAATGACGACCTTTCAAATGACGAGCTCGAACAAGCGCCTGCTTTTACTAGCAGTTCATCATTCGGCTTCGACGAGTACGCAAAGCAAGAACCGCTTACAGACGAGCCATTGACCAATGAGCTTATTAATGACGAGCTTGAACAAGCGCCTGCTTTTACCAGCAGTTCATCATTTGGCTTCGACGAGTACGCAAAGCAAGAGCCGCTGTCAGACGACGAGCCTGTAAAAGATGACGTACCAGAGTACGACTTATCATCGTTAATGGGTGACGATTTATCATTTGCCGATCAATTTAACGACCAGCCATCGCTAGTTACTGAACCTAAGCCATCAAACACCGACGACGATATTAGCGACGACGATCTGGCAAAAGCGTTACAAGCACTTGAGCAAGAACTGTACGAAGAGCCTAAGCACACTCAGGTTGAATATACAGAGCAAAACGATGATGAAACACTAACAGAAACCGAGCAAGAGCAAGAACCAGCACAACAAGATGATAACGACGAGCATACCGACAGTAAGCCACACAATCCGTTCGCTAACTTGTCGCTAGACCCTGCGTGGGATCCAAACTCATCAGAAAAACCCTCGTTAGAGAGCAAAGCTAAACAGCCGAAATCTCAAGCCTTGATCGACGCCGAAGAACGCGCCAAACAACTCAAAACCGACGACTAGCGACTAAGGTTTTTTAAATAAAGGTTTTTTTAATCAATAAAGATTTTAAAAAAAGGGAAAGCACCGTGCTTTCCCTTTTTATTTCAGTGTGGTGCGCGGGCGCATTAACCAATGAAAAACAAATATCAACGAAAAGAAAACAGCCACGGCCAGCACACACAAAAGAATAATGTTTTTTGGCAAAAACGAGTCACTCTTATAGGTGTGGCGCTTTATTTCACGCTCTGCACTTAACTTTGTTCTTTCGGCTTTACTGGGTAATTTAAACTCATGAAATGAATCGTTAGATGTTACTTCTGAACGCACCGTTTGAGTGCTCTTTTGCTGCCATAGCATATCAAACTGCTGAAACTGCACTTGCTTATTCTCAATACACCACTCTAAATATTGCACTGACAATGGCTTATTAAGGCAACGAGACGGGATCACATAAAAACGGTCCCATGCGGCCTGCTTGCTAATGTATGCTTGTTCTGACAAGGGTTTCGCTAACGAATTTTCAAGGTAAGCAATATCATGGTTATAAAATGCGAACTTGCGCTCAGCTATTTGCGCTTCGGTTAAACAATTCGATGCTATGCGATCAGATAAGTTTTGAATGCGCTGTTTGTAATCATCAACTTCGTCGAGCAGGTGAGTTTTACGCAGTGCCGATTGCAGTTCACTGCGTTCAGCTTCCATAGCGTGGCATTCAACTGAAGGTGCTGTTGTTTGCGCCCATGACACACTCGGCGACAATAACAGAGAGAATAAAATCCGTTTAATCATTAATTTACGTCACTGTAAAATAGAGAGGCACAGAGTACCATTTTTAGCTAAAAATTCAATACGGTTGCGTTAAATCTCCGCGCTTCTTTATCCGCTCTTCTTTAAATAATGGCTAAGGTGTATACGCCCCTCGTATTCATTATTTACCTACTGGGCGCTGCCACTATTAAATCATTCTTGCTACAACAGGCAGTAATACCTATTCATTTAATTAAGTGAGCAATCTTGGGGCAATAAAATCCCGTTGATAACAAGGCAAACATGTCGTTATTGAGTTGTTCTCGGCAATTGCTCCTGCATTGCGCTACCTCCTGCATCCATGCAGTCATAAACCAGACATTTTAAGCACCGCTAGCGACAGGTTTAATCCTTCAAAACGATTAAGTATTATTGCGAATTAATATAATGCCGCTTAGTCATTAAAGTGACTGCTGATGCTTATAAAATTGCTCATCGTCAAGCTCAAATTGGCGCATTAACCAGTCTTTAAAAACCTGCACCTTGTGCCATGTAAAATGCTCTGCTGGCCCCGCTAAATAGTATTTAAATTGGCATGGGTATTCAAAGTCGGGGTAAATTTCAAGCTGTCCAAGTTGTAATTGTGTTTCTATTAAGCGTCGGCGTACGATAGCAATACCTTGCCCTGCAAGGGTTGCTTGTATAACCAATGCCGCATTGTCTATTTCGAGCGAAGGTAACGCATCGGCGTTCATGCCTAATTGCTCTGCAAACGTTAACCAACCTCGTTCGGCATCGGGGCAAATATCTTTTATTAGTTTTTGCGCCATTACTTGCGGCTTAAGCGTTTTAGTTACATCAATTAAACCCGGTTTGTAAGCTAAAAATAAGCTGTCATCGGTTAAAAGCTCGCTTTGTAAGTCTGGGTAATTACCAAGACCAAATCGGATACCTAAATCAACTTGCCCTGTTGAAAAGTCGGCCAATTGATCGCTAGGCTCAATACGTACTTTTATGTTTGGGTATTGGTGTTGAAAATCGCTGATACGCCCCAGTAACCAGCCACTAGCAAACGAAGGCAGCACCGATAAATTTAACGTATTTGGGTGACTGTCTTGGCTTAATGACTGCACACCCGTATGCAAATGATCAAACCCCTTGAGTACATGAGGCAATAATTGCTCGCCCTGACGCGTTAGTTCAACGTAACGCGTATGACGGGTAAATAAAGCACAACCCAGTTGCTGTTCGAGTAGCCGAATTTGTTGGCTCACAGCAGCTTGGCTTACAAATAACTGCTCAGCGGCCAGCTTAAAGCTGCCAAGCTTTGCAGCATGCTTAAAATACCAAAGGCTCTTTAAAGGAGGAAGTTTCATATGCGCTTATGGTTAATAAAAACTTAAGCATAGGCAATTTTTAATCGTTTGTCAGCATTGTTCTCTCACGTAATACTCATACAGCCAACCGCCATCAATTAAGGATAACTGTTATGAAATACTGCATCATTTTACTCTTTATTTGCCTCTCGAGTGCAAGCTATGCAAACCAACCCGCTGTAACTCAGCTTGATACCGACGAAGGCTACCCCTATAAAAACTTAATTCAAAAAGTAGAACGCGTTGAAATTCGCTACGTTGAAAACCAATACACCGTAACGTGCCGCGTGAATGTGCAAACACTGCATAATCAATACAATGGCAAAGAGCACACCGTGTCTGCAAAATTATTTGCCAAACGCCCCATGGCCGCCTGCCTCACACGTGACAAAGCCAAACAAATTTTAACCATGCTTTAACCTGTTTCAACCTTGTAAAACTAGGCTACGAATAGCAGTACTTCCCCAGTAGCCTAGTTTTTTTTAGCGCCCAAAATTTCTAACGTCTAACTTCTAACTTCTAACTTCTAGTTTATAACTTCTTCCACTTTCTCAACTTCAACCGGCTCTGCCAACGCATTCTCATAAAACGCGAACACCGCTTTGGTATAAGGCTGAGCATAATGCGCATCAAGCGCAGCTTGCGATACAAACTGCTCCACTAAAAACAAACAGCGCTGCTCCTTACTTGCAAACAACTCGAATCGGTTGCATCCGGGCTCTGCGCGAGTGGCAGCTAAAATGCACTGTAAACGCCCTTTACACTCTTCGAATAACGCCGCTTTAGGGGTGATTTTTGCAACTATATTTATCATACTGATTCCTTACTAAATAACTTTAAAACCCATGTTCTAATAGGCGGTGCCACTGTAAACGCCACCACAAACGCAGCCGGCCACGCATTGGCAAAGGCCTTCATCCAACTTGCTATAAACGTATCGCTTAGGCCTAAATTCACGTATGTAACCCATGCCGATAATAAAAACGACATTAAGAACGAAAACGCCGCAGTAAAAATAAAATGAATTTTCATATGTCCTCCTTGGCGTTACTATATTTGCACAGGGCAAGTGACAACAGTCACGAAAATGCAAACTAAGATTGAGGGAGTCGTATGCTGGATGATCTGCATTTGTTTATTGAGATAGCGCGCCGTAAAAGCATGAGCCAAACAGCAAAAGATCTCGGCTTAAACCTTTCAACCCTTTCTAGGCGCATACAGGCATTAGAAGACAAACTTGGCGAACCATTGCTGCAACGCACCGCCAGAGGCATTGTACTCACAGCCAAAGGTGAAACCCTTTACGATGAACTCGGTCAGCAAGTGCTTGCACTTAATAGCCAATTAAAACAATTAAATGACTCGTCGGGAGCAAAAGACTTTTACCTTTTGTGCCCACAAAATATCATTGCTGGCCCACTCATGAGCGCAATAAATCAGTTTGCCTTAGCCAACCCTGCGCTTAATCTCCACATTTACCCAAGTAATGCCAATAGCCAACTAAGCCAAAAGCGTTTTGATCTAGCGATTAGAGTGGGCGAACAACAAGATTCAAGCTATTTTCAAAAACGCCTAGGGGCGATTGCCATAAAGCTGATAGTAAAGAAAGGGGCGCCAACATCACGCCTAGTGCTGCCCTATTCAGAGTCGCAGCTGCCTAGCGGATTATTAACCGCTTTAAAAAATGAATTTGAACAAATAAGCTTTTGTTTTGATATTACAATCGCCAGAAAAATGATCGAAGCAGGCTACGGTGTAGGCATACTGCCCATGAGTGAAATTAGCTGCATAAAAGACACCCACAACTTTAGTTATGTAGAAACGCCCCACAGCATTCCAGCACGGCCAATTTACGCCCTGTGGGCTCACTCGCGCACACCCTCTGCGAATGCGCAGTTATTAATAGAGCAACTACAAACCAGTATTGCGGGGTCACCAAGCTTACAAGGGGAAGTATTAGCGCTTTAAGACTTGCTGCTTGTGTTGTGAGTGAGCCTGTCGCAGCGATTTAACATCGCGTATTCGCTCTAGGCTTGGCTCTTTAAGCTCGACATCTAAGCTCGCACATCTAAGCTCGCACATCGCACTTCACAAATCGGCGCTATTCCGCTCTTGTAGGCGTGAAATTTATTTCGCGCGTTTTTCAATCGCCACAATATCCAAATACACCGCCATACCTAAAAGCCACCACCCGTAGGAGCCGTTTTAACGGTGAATCTTTCGCAGCGATTTTATAGCGCGTATCGCTCTAGGCTTGGCTCTCTAGTCTTTGCTCTCTATGATCAACTCTCAAATCTCGCACCTCGGCGCTATTCCGCCCTTGTAGGCGTGAAATTTATTTCTCGCGTTTTTCAATCGCCACAACATCCAAAAACACACCGCCATGCCTAAAAGCCACCACCCGTAGGAGCCGTTTTAACGGTGAATCTTTCGCAGGGATTTTATAGCGCGTATCGCTCTAGGCTTAGCTCTTTAAACTCGACTCTCTAAGCTTGAATCTCCAAGCTCGCACATCGCACTTCACAAATCGGCGCTATTCCGCCCTTGTAGGCGTGAAATTTATTTCGCGCGTTTTCAATTGCCGCAACACACAAAAATACACCGCCATACCTAAAAGCCACCACCCGTAGGAGCCGTTTTAACGGTGAATCTTTCGCAGCGGTTTATAGTGCGTATTCGCTCTAGGCTTGGCTCTTTAATATTGAATATCTAAGCTCGCACATCGCATCTCGCATCTCGCATCTCGCATCTCAAATCTCGCACCTTGGCGCTATTCCGCTCTTGTAGGCGTGAAATTTATTTCGCGCGTTTTCAATTGCCGCAACACACAAAAATACACCGCCATACCTAAAAGCCACCACCCGTAGGAGCTGTTTTAACAGTGAATTTGTCGCAGCGATTTTATAGCGCGTATTAACCTCATGCTCGATGTGCATTTACAACTGAAACTCAGAAATTTTAATTTAAGCTTTTGAACTATATGCGCACCTTTGAATGACTTGATAACAAATAGCTTTTTGCATAACTTCATTTAACTGGCATTTACGCATCGATAAGATAGCTTTGGCTAACTGTTTGTGGGAAACAATTGGAAATGGTGGTCGTTGTTTTAATTCAACAAACCAACCTGGAAAGCACAAAATTGGTGTTACTTGTGTTTGAAACCCCGTAGCCTCATTTAACCACTTATAGACCCATTGTGATTGTATTTCCGCTTGCTCAATCGGCTTACTCTCATTCCATGAAGGGAAGGCTAATAAATTGTTTTCAAATCGCACTTTATAATTGATGTCATCTTTTATGCGCTTATGCCGACCTTTTGTCTCAATTGCAAAAACACCATTCGAACCAATAACAAGATGATCAATATTAAACCCATCGGCTTGAATGTCATGAAATATTTGGTAGCCATGTGATTGAAGCTCAATTAACTCAGCTGCAACGGCTAATTCAGCATCACGCCCAAGCTTCAATTTTATAAGTTTATCTGACTCAAGCCATAACTTTCTTGCCGTATAGATTAAGCCGATAGCTATAAAGATGATAAAAAAGTAGTTTAATTGACCACTAGCAAACATTTCGGCAATCCCTTTAAGTGCAAAAGGCATTGTGATAATAAATACTGCTAAAAATATGTAACCTACAACGTCAAATATTTTGTCATTAACTTGGTCATTCAATGTCTGTGCTGCTAAACGCAAAAGCTTTTTACGCTCAATAGGTAACTTTGCATTTTTTTGATGTATCCATAACTTAAAGAATATAACACCTAGTATTGAGTATGCCCCAATGATGACGAATAAAAGACTTAGTCCTTGATTTAAGAAATTTTCCATTAGCATTACCTGTTTTGAAAACAGCTTATTTATACATTAATTATTTAATTCTGTCGCGTTGGCGACGGCAACCAAAGAGAAGTAACCGCCGACTTCTCTTTGGAATCTCTCGGCGCCCCGAGGTTCACACTGTTTCCTCAATTTGAATTAATTAAATGAACGTAACCAGCGTAGATAGGCCATCCATGGCCAAGCTACGCTTTCTACAGCATCCATGCTGTTAATTACTCATAATTAATTCAATTTCGGGTGTGAACACGGGGTGTAACCGTAACTAAAGCCTTCAAATTACCAATGAGTTATTATTTGTTTTCATTATCTATTTTAGTAAACTGGCTGTTCGAAAACAGGGAGTCGTTATGGAACAGGTTGGTATTTACGAGCAGCTGATTACTCAAGTAATCGAGCAACACCTAGATCGTGAACAGTTTTATGTCGGAGAACGCCAACTTGAATCAGCAGAAGCTGCCACTTGGCTGTCTCGATTTTTAGGTAAGTTAATTGCTCACGCGATTGATGCTATACCTAGTTCAAATAATCGCTTACAAGAGCAAATCAATCTAGCAAATAACTTAGTTTTTTGGCTTAAAGATCATATTCGAGATGATGAGCTAATAAGTGAAAACCTAGTAGATAGCCAAGGCAGAATCCTCACTGCACTATTCAATACTGAAAACCCAATTGCAGCAAACCTCAAAGACTACGCCAAAGATATATTTCCATTAACAGGGCTTACCCAAAGCGAATTATTTAGTGGCGCGAATGCGGGTATATCGCTCGAGACAGAATTAAAGCGTGAGATAAAATCGGCCGACACTATTTACTGGTTAGTTTCATTTATAAAGTGGACAGGGCTAAGAATATTTAAAAATGAACTTGAAGCCTTTACCAAAAGTGGTAACAAGCTAAAGGTTATCACCACCTCTTATATGGGGGCAACAGATGCTAAAGCGGTTGAGTTTTTGGCAAGCCTACCAAACACTGAAGTAAAACTAAGCTATAACAATCAGCAAGAACGTTTACACGCAAAATCTTACTTATTTATGCGTAACACCGGTTTTCATACTGGCTATATTGGTTCGTCTAACTTATCGCATTCGGCACTCACCAGCGGCCTTGAATGGAATTTAAAAATTACAGCGCAAGAAATTCCGCATATTATCGCTAAAACCAAAAGCACCTTTGAAACCTACTGGCAATCACCAGACTTTGAACTGTTTAGTGGTAAAGTTGAATGTAAAGAAAAGCTAATAAACTCACTGAATGAACAGCGTGGTAAAGGACAAGCAAGTAACCAGTTCTATTTTGATATAACCCCTAAAACTCATCAATTAGCTATTTTAGAAAAACTAAGTGTTGAACGAAACGTTCACAATCGCTTTAAAAACTTAGTAGTGGCAGCAACAGGCACAGGTAAAACAATCATATCTGCATTTGATTTTAAAACCGTGTACGACAAAAAACCAAATGCCAACTTTTTATTTGTTGCTCACCGAGAAGAAATCCTCACTCAAGCACAAAGCGCATATCGTGGAGTGCTAAAAAATAATGATTTTGGCGAGCTTTGGGTTGGCAACTACAAACCTCAAAGATACAACCAATTATTTGCCTCAATTCAAACCCTTAACAACCAAATCGACAACATAAAATTGAGTGCTGATTTTTATGATTATATTGTTATTGATGAAGTGCATCACGTAAGTGCTAACAGTTACCGTGGCATTCTTAATTACTTCAAACCAAACATTTTATTAGGGTTAACGGCCACACCTGAAAGGCAAGATGGGGCAAATATATTAGAAGATTTCTGTGGTGTTATTGCCGCAGAGATCCGCTTACCAGAAGCCATAAATCAGCGCCATTTATGCCCGTTCCAATACTTTGGCCTTGATGACGATACAGATTTAAGCACGGTAACGTGGCGAGGCGGTCGTTACGATATTAGTGAGCTTAGTAAGCTATATACAGGCGAGAATAACCGCGCGAATAAAATCATATCGAGTCTCAACGACATCGTTACAAATATTAACGCTATTAAGGCATTAGCATTTTGTGTAAGCCAAGATCATGCTGAGTTTATGGCCAGTAAGTTTAACCTTGCAGGTATAAGTGCAGACGTACTTACCAGTAAAAATACTAGTGAACGAAAACACAAACAGCAGGCGCTTAGACGAGGTGAAATACACATACTCTGCGTCGTTGATATTTTTAACGAAGGGGTCGATATTCCAGAAGTAGATACCCTGCTCTTTTTGCGTCCAACCGAGAGCCTAACGCTATTTTTACAGCAATTAGGTCGTGGACTACGTTTACCCGACAACAGCCAAAAGCAATGTTGTACTGTACTCGACTTTGTTGGTAACGCTCGCCCCGAATATGACTTTGCCAATAAGTTTCGCGCACTCATTGGAAAAAGTAACCAGCCAATAAAAACCGAAATAGAAAATAATTTTCCGCACTTGCCGCTGGGCTGTCGTATAGAGCTACAAGAACGCACGCAAAAAACTATTTTACGTAATATACAACAAGCAACAAACAGCAAACGCCGTTTGCAACAGCTTATAAACAGTTATTCTCATCATACAAGCGACGAGCTAACGCTAAGCAACTTTGTACGTATAAACCCACAAGTCACATTAGAAGATATTTATAAACCAAAAGATACAAGGCATGGCGGTTGGCATTGGTTAAAAGACGATGATATTCCAGCAGATCAAGTTGATATATATAGTGCCTATTACAGAGCTATAAATACGCAATTACTTAGCTGTGATTCACTGAGCTATTTGTGCTTTTTACGCGATTTATGTAACAGCGACTTTAGCATTGAGATAACACCTAAAAATCAACAGTATGCACTCATGGCACATTACAATTTTTGGGATAACACTGGCACAAGTCTAGGGTTTAAATCCCTTAAGCAAAGCTTACAAGCACTAAAAAACCCGTTATTACAACAAGAGTTATCAGAAGTAATTGCGCTTTTAATAAATCGTATTCAGCAACAAGAAAGTGATTTAGCGTGCTTACCAAACCATGCAATAAAATTGCACAGCCGCTACACTCGCCAACAAATATTAGCGGCATTCGGCGCGCATACGTTTGATAAAAAATCGACCGCTCGCGAAGGTGTATTAGAGTTCAAAGAACAAAATTTAGAGCTACTATTCGTCACGCTCAATAAGTGCGAAAAAACCTACTCACCAACAACGCTGTATCACGACTATGCAATCAGCCCAAACTTGTTTCATTGGCAAACGCAAAACAGCGCCCGACCAGAACACGGCCGCGGCCTAAGCTACATTCAGCACCAACAAACAGGCAAAACCATCTTGCTGTTTGTGCGTGAACAAAGCAAAGATGAAAACGGCCGAACCATGGGATTTGTGAACTATGGCGAGGTTACATATCAAAGCCACAGCGGCAGCCAGCCAATGAACATAACATGGGAATTAGTAAGCCCCATGCCAAACGAGATGTGGCATGAGGCTGGGAAATTAGCGGTTGGGTAACTAAATTAAGGAGACAAAATGTCAATTAAAGAACTCGAAGAAAAACTAGAAAATCACTTCGATGGTTTAACTAATGATGAAGAAAGTACATATGGTGTTGTAAAAAAGAATAATCAAAATTTAGAAATGATTACAGGAGTTCTTTTTGAAGGAGTGAAGTCATATGATAAAAATATTGAATTAAAGCACGAACGTGAACTTAAGAGCATGGTCTTAGATCAAAAACGCTTTAGCCACGGTTTTTGGCTTCTAGTTGGTATCTTGATATTCATAATTACTTTAATCTTTGGACTAATTTTTGTTAAAGATGATAGTAATACAGCTTTAAAAATATTAACTCATGTTCTTGCAGCTGGCATGGGCATAGTTACTGGTATTGGCTGGAAAAATAGATAGTAAGATTAAAATATCTATTGAAAATCAATCAGATATTTTAATCTAAAATTCATACTAATTTATATATTCTAGCTTCTTATTTTTCATATTAACCGGTAATGACTTTAAATCCGCCTGAATATACTTATAATGAAAATAATTAGCTACTTTACTTTCATGTGTTGATAAAAGGATTTGAAGATCTGAGAACTCATATCGCATCATTTGAACAAAAGAAGCCATGTTAACTTCGTCCATAGTTTGAACTGGATCATCAATCAAGATAGTTGCTAACTTAGAAGGGTAAACCTTATTCATTGCTAGCATAAATGAGATAACAACACCAGCAAGCTGTCCTGAACTCATTGTGTTCCATGCATCATGACTATCATTAGGTGTAGCGCTGAACTTCATAAAGCCTTTTTCGTTTCCTTTAGTTGGCGTAATTAAAAATATACCGCTTCCCTCAGGGCGAGACTGAAGTATTTTAGAGCTATAAACAAAAAGCGGTATTGCAATATGTTTTGCTACATCTTTTTCATAAGCTTTAATTTCATCTTTATAGACCTTACTAATTGCCGTTATTTCTACTCTCTTTAGCTTTAACTTTCTTAATTTCTCTTTTAGTTGAGATATCTTTAAAATTTTTGCTTTATAGGATGAAGAACTTTGCTGCAAAATTAATCGAGTTAATAGTGATAAGTCTCTACTAATATCATTCAAATCAATAGTCAATTTTTCAGTTTCATCAAACCCCGAATTCAGATAATAAGTGCACCACTCATGGTTAAACGGTGAGAAGAGATCAACTGCCTGTTGGTGGTACTCTATCGTCGCCAAACAAACAGAAGCATTTACCATGAGTTACAAGCAGTTGATCGCAGGACAAAGATA
>NZ_JACDWU010000197.1:0-71930 GCF_016464045.1 Pseudoalteromonas sp. bablab_jr011
ACCGCCCAGAAAAGTATTGGCGTTTAATGAGTTACAAACAAATGCAGCAGATAGAAGAACAGCTTGATAACGATATTTATCGCTTTAACTTTGATGGTGCAATAACCAACCCTAAACGCTGGGCAAACGAAGAAATCACCAGACCATGGGAAAAATGGCCAATTGACGAAAACTTAAATCAGCCCGATACAACGCCTTATTGGAAGCGGTTAACAAAAACATTATTAAGGCAAATAGCAATGGGTGTTTAGGGTTTATCTTAACTAAGGTGAAATTGAGTATTGTCTAAGTTTTACTGCAAAATCAATGGTGTTAATTGTTTATTAGTGTACTTATTCGAGAAAGATTGTGGTAGTTAGGCTAGCTTATTTAGTATTTGTTATTATTTTTATTTCAACACAGGAATTAACGGGTATGTTTGGTTTCTTCAATAAAAGTGATTTTTTGTTATCGGCTCCAGTTCAAGGTGTTTTACTTGATAATGGCAAGCCGGTGGCAAAGCAAGGAATAACCCGTTCGCTTACTTATGGTAAAGAATATATTGATGAGACGATAACAGATGATAATGGCCGCTTTCGCTTTGATGAAAAGCTAATACGAACAGCCAAACCTGCAAATATGTTTGATAATGACTCGCTTATTCAACACATTTATCTTGAAAATGGCACTCCTGAAGGTATTGTGCTTTGGTATACAAGTATTTCAATCCATGAAAGTAGTAATACGCTTAAAGGGTTGCTTGGCGATCTTGTTTGCGAGCTCTCAAAAAGCCCGCAAACAGTTGATATTCAAATTGAAGAGGCACCTGAGCATACTTTTGCTATTTACGGTATGTGCGAACTGAGCAAAGCAAAACTTTAATCTCTTTCTAACAGCACAGCGCCGCTGTGCTCTTCGCCTAAATAATCGTCTTTATTGTAGATAGGGCATTTGGCCATTGATAAGCAGCCACAGCCGATGCAGCCATTAACGCGTTCGCGTAATCGCTGCATGTATTGAATTTTTTCATCTAATTGAGTTTGCCAGACTTTAGAAAGTGCTGCCCAATCTTGCTTTGTTGGCGTGCGTTGTTCAGGTAGAGTGCTTAATGTTTGCTTGATGTCTTCAAGAGTAATCCCCATGGTTTGCGCTGCTTTAATAACCGCAATTCGGCGCAGTACATCGGGCTTATAGCGGCGTTGATTTCCGTTATTTCGCCAGCTGCGAATAAGTCCTTTTGATTCATAAAAATGCAAAGTCGATACTTTTACACCGCTGCGTTTTGCTACAAAGCCAACGGATAGGTTCGCTTCAACAAGTTTTTTCTCACACCCTGACATATTTTACTCCTAAGTATTGACCTAAAGTTAGCTTGAGGTTTTACGCTGCACCCATCATAAAAAAAGGAGTGACAGTAATGCAACAAAAACCGACTACGAACACGGTAATTATCTATTCAAGTGCCCGAAAACAAGGTAATACGAGTTTGCAAGTAAATGATTATAAAACACAATATGGTGGCGATGTGGTTTGCCTTGATGATTATAGTATCTCGCCATATTGCTATGACAAGCAGTACAAAAATGATGATTTTTATGCGGTGTTCGAGGCGTTATTAGGGTACGAGCATTGGGTACTTGCATCGCCTGTTTACTGGTATAACACGACACCCCAGTTCAAAGCATTTTTAGACCGCATAACCGATTATATGGATGACGAAACACTCAGACCAAAACTAAGAACACTGCGTGAAAAACAGTTTTCACTGTTATCAAATGCAGGCTCTGCTAAAGCGCCGAATGCGTTTATTGACATGCTTAAAAACACCTTTAATTATTTAGGCATGAGCTTTAAAGCACATCAACATATTGAGGCTAGTTAAACGCAGATAAACAGGGTAGGCTAGAGTAAAAAAGTAACAGGATTCTTTATGAAATCAACGCTATTAGGCTTATCGCTTACCTTGTTAACCACGTTTAGCCATGCCGAGCAAACTAAGCCTGCAATTGAAGGTTTTGGTTTTTATTATGATGTACTAAATCATGCGCCTATCGCAGAGCAAGCGATCTTCAAAGTCGTGTTTGATGTGGCCGATGCTGCACAAAAGGGTAAGCAAAATAATAGTATTAACTCGTTAGCACGCTTTATTAATATGCATATTGCCCATGGTGTAAAACCTGAAAATATTCAACTGGCTTTAGTTGTACATGGCGGGGCAAGTGTCGATTTACTCGAGAACAGTTTTTACAAGCAGCGTTTTAATAGCGACAATAAAAACCAGCAATTGATTTCACAATTATTAGCGCATAATACGGTTGTCTATGTATGCGGCCAGTCGGCAACCCATATGAAAGTTAAACAAGAGCAGCTGATCCCCGGTGTACAAATGGCACTATCAGCCATGACAGCGCATGCACTCTTACAGCAACAGGGTTATACCCTGAATCCATTCTAATGAATATTCTCTGTTTTGGTGACTCAAATACGTATGGGATCTCGCCTGTAGATGGCAAGCGTTTCAACGATAATGAGCGCTGGCCAAGTTTGCTGGGCATTAAATTAGGGGCGGGGTCTCAGGTTATCGAAGCCGGACAACCTAACCGTACACTGACCAATGAGCCCCCGTTTAGTGGTGATAAATTAGGTGTGCAATATTTAGAACCTTACCTACGAGCCTATCATGTTGATACGCTTATTATTCAACTAGGTACGAACGATTTAAAGCGCCGATTTGCATTGTCGGTTGCTGATATTGCAAACGCACTCGACACGCTAATTATCGAAATAAAAAATCACTATCTGCACCGTGAATTGCCAAAAATTGTGGTGTTGAGTCCGCCAAAGATTTACGAGGTAGGGGCTTATCAGTCTATTTATGCAGGGGCTGCTAATAAAGTTAGACAATTGACTGCTGAGTATAAATTGATTTCTGAACGTCATAACTGTCATTTTATAAATGGCTATGAACTTATTTCCCCTTGCCCCACTGAGGGCATTCATTGGCCACAAAAAGAACATAAGTTACTTGCAGAACATTTATTTCAACATCTTTAAAGTAATGTTTGAGCAATTTCTTTAAAGGACTTACCAATTTTTAGAGTAGTGCCTGTGTTTAGCTCAACATGATCATGACTTATACTAATCACATTTTGATTGTTGACTAGTAATGATTTATGAATCTGGGTAAATGAATGAGATAGCTGTTCACTAAGCTGCTTAAGAGTGGCTGTCGCAAGTGTGACTTGCTGTGCTTGATGCAGCTTTACATAATTACCGTATGCTTCAATGTATTCAACAGAATTTAAATCAAACTTGCGCTTTTCTCGATCTACTTTAAGAGTAATATAGTTTGCGTTTGTAGCGCTGTATTTAGGCAAGCGATCACGCACTTTATTAAGCGCTTGATCAAGCCTTGGCGCCGACACTGGTTTCAATAGATAATCTGTTACATTCAATTCAAAGCCAGTTATAGCATACTCATGATAAGCACTCACTATGACGATTTGAGGTGGTTTAGCAAGTGCTTTTATCAACTCAAGCCCAGTAACTTCTGGCATATTAATGTCTAGAAAAACCATATCAACAGATGATTTAGCGAGTGCACATAAGGCATCTTTAGCACTATAAAATTGAGCAACTAACTTAATATCGGGGTGTTCTTGTAAGTGATGCTCAATAACTTGGTGGGCGAGAGGTTCATCGTCAATGATGATAGCTCTTATCATTTGATAACTCCAATATCAGTGTCGTTTGCCATAAATTTGATTGCTTTATAGTCGTGAGAGAATGTTTATTTGGGTAGAGTAGTTGAAGCCTTTTTTTTAAGTTGTTTAGCCCCAAACCCTGTTGATTTATTTTTTCTTTAACATTTATAGCGTTCTCACAGAAAAGTGTCAGCACATTGTCATCTACTGTGATTGAGAGTGTTATTTTTGTTTTATCTAATGCTGGTTCTACGCCATGTTTTATCGCGTTTTCTACGATTATAATTAGTAATAGAGGGGCAATATGCAGTGTTTCTAGTTTATTTGGCCATGTTAGGTTAAATGAGCATTTGTTTGAACTTCTAATTTTTTGTAGCTCAATAAAGTTCCTAATGTAGTTTAGCTCTTTCTCTAACAGAACATATGGTTTTTGGCCTTCGTATACTGTGTATCTTAATAAATCAGCCAAGTGCATCACCAACTGTGGGGCTTGCTCTGATTTTGTGAGTGTTAGCGCATATAAATTATTCAAAGTATTAAACAAAAAATGTGGATTCACTTGCTGTTGAAGAAGTTTTAATTCCATTGTGGTTTGTTGTTTTGCTATTTCATTAAACTTACTCTGCTGTTGTTGTCTTTCAAAAGCTAGGATTACTGGTGTGCTAATAAGTAAAAAGAAAAACATGAATTGATAATTATACTTAGAAAAAATGTTTTGGTTGCCACTCGGGGTCAAGTTTGCAATGTTATTTGGTAAATCATTAATGGGTAATGCTAATAAAATTGCAATAAGTAATGGGGTGAGAGTTACCATAAAAATAACGGATGCAACCACAAAAGTGAAAACGCCATAGTTTGCAAGTAAGTGGCGAATAAGTACGTAACGGTTGATTAAGTAGAGGCTATAAATAATGACTACATAAACGATAAGCTGAAGAAAATAAAATAAAAACTGATCAAATTCAGACAATAACTTACTGAAATCAAAAATTAATTCAAAAGGTTGATTTAATAATGGTTCTTCGTGACTATTTAGTATACCAGCTAGCAGGAAAGCCCAACATATGAGAATCGTTAAGGTTACGTTATCTAATGAAATGAAAGAGTTAAACCATTTTGTAAGGAAATCATTGTTCTTTACCATACCCTGTTGAGAAATAAGCCAAATCAGACTGGCTAATGTGCATAATAGCCAACATTCTACTCCGAGGTAATGCCACTGTGCATAGAGCGAAGAAATCATGCTAAGTGCATATACACTTAACGGATATAAAATGAATCCAGTAAGCCACACTAAAGTAGAGTTTTTAAATGTCTGCTTAAAAGTTAAAAAGTGAGCAGCTAAAAAGGGGGTGCATTCCAATAGTAACTGCATATTTATTTGCAAGTATAGAACTGGTGAGTCGAGTCTTAATGACAAGTAACGAGTATGACCTTCGAACAATATAGCTGCGAATAATGGCAGTAAGGCAATGAAGTACTTGCTATTAGTGCTATTCGACAGAAATGATAAAATAGCCCGCAAATGTCACCTCATTATCTTGTTTTAGCTTTTTAGTAATTACAATCTAGTAAACCTGCTTAGTACATCACGCCATACTAATATAGTCAAAACCATATTCATTTCAAGGCTTTATAGACTTTAAATCGAGTTTACTATTTTTGACCTTTATTGCACTAGTGTAATGATGAAAGTGTTATTTTTACTGATGAACGTCAAATATTGACTTTTATCCTGCGTTTTCTTGGGTTGATCATTACTTCCTCGCTAGTTTAGTAGCTGTTACTTAAGGTAACAGTCCGTTAATTAAGGAACGTAACTATGCTAGCACTAAAAAATATTAATAAGCGATATGCTGATGGTACACACGCATTAAATGACGTGACGATTCGTATCCCTAAAGGAATGGTAGGTTTACTTGGGCCTAATGGAGCTGGTAAATCGAGTTTGATGCGAACATTAGCGTGTTTACAAAACGTTGATAAAGGCCAAATAAACTTTGATGGTTTAGATGTTCTGAAGTATCCAAATGATATGCGTAAGCAGTTAGGTTATTTGCCGCAGCAATTTGGTGTGTACCCAACGATGAGTTGTCGAGCTCTGCTGGAACATATCGCTATTTTAAAAGGCCTTAATGCAAAGCAACGAAAGCAACAAATAAATGATTTACTGTCACTTTTAAACTTATCAACATTTGCAAATAAAAACGTAAGCCACTTTTCGGGTGGGATGAAACAGCGCTTTGGAATTGCGCAAGCCTTACTCGGTAACCCCAAGCTTATTATTTTAGATGAACCCACTGCGGGGCTCGATCCTGCTGAACGCGAAAGTCTTAATAATTTGTTAGTGGCTATTAGCAAGGAGCGTTTAGTCTTACTCTCTACTCATATTGTCGAAGATATAGAAAATCAGTGCCGATTTGTAGCAATGATCAATCAAGGTCATCTCATTCAACATGGAAATGTGGATGATTTAATAAATCAACTGGCTGGTAATGTCTGGTTATTGAAAAGTCTCCCATCAAATTTAGCTAAAGGTTCATTCGTATTAAGTCAAAGCTATCGATATGGTGAGCCTATTTTTCGTGTTTTTGCCTTGGAATGCCCCTCAGCCGAAGCAATAGCAGCAAAAGTGACGCTTCAAGATAAGTATTTTTATGAATTAAAATCACAAGAGGTAAAAAATGCTACTTCGTAATGACTTAAAGTATCTTTTTAGTCAGCCTATTATTTGGTTATGTAGTGTTTTTTCTCCATTATTTGCATTTACACTGTCTTCTGGTTTGGCTATTGAAGAGGGAAATACGCTTAAGCAGTTTTCTTTACACTTATTATCAATACAAATGATACAGCTCACTGTGCTGGTTGGAGTAATAGCCCCAGTTACTTTTTTGCGTGATCAAATACATAATATGGATGAGATTATCAGTACTACGCCTATCACATCTAAATATAGATCACTGCTTCGTGTAGGTAGCTTACTTATATGTCTTTTGATTATTTCAATGATGAGTTCGTTGGTAATTTGGCTCTATCAATGTCAAGTGCATGGCTTTGATTGGCAGGCAGTTAATCATCTATTTTTTAATAGCTTTTTTTTACTAATTCCAAATTGCTACCTTCTTATTGTGATTGCTTTTTGGATCTGTGACAGGTTTCAAAGTGCCTTGGTTAGCTATACTACTTTTGGCATTATATGGGTTGGTTACTTGTTTTTCGCTAGCATTACTGGCAATCCCATTTTGGCGGGTAGTGGGATCGTTAGCGAGTCTTTGTATCAGATGTCTTTATGGTTTGATCCCTTTGCATACACCGCTTTTATTGCTGGCTTTGCTGAGCCCCACCATTGGGAGCTTATAATTAACCGTTTGGTAATAATTGTACTTACAACGGTTATATATATCTGGGCAATACGCACCACTAAAAAAAATATAAATAAACCCGTACAGATCCGTGAGCCAGTATTGAATTCGGTTATGCATTACAGGTCCGTAGTGCCCAGAGGGAACGATTGGTTTATGCTGGGAACACTCTATCAGCTATCACTTGCATATATACTAAAACAACCAATAACGTCACTCATTTTATTTCTCTGGTCTGTCGTGGTATTTAACAGTGTCGCCTCATCATTTGAATATGCTGAAGCGATGAGTATTGTTAGCCCGACGAGTATAGATGCAATCAATCACTACGCATTTGATATGCATATACTTTTTGGTTGTTTACTGCTTGCTCTTTGGAGTTGGCAGGTAAGTTGTTATGCAAAACGATTTAATATGGCGGAGCTTATTGCCGCATTGCCTGTAAAAACAGTGACACTTTTATATAGTCAATTATTAGTGGTAGCTACTTTAGCGATAATATTTTCCGTGATGAGCTTTATCGGCACCTCCTTGGCAGAGTGGTTCAGTGGCAGTGAATATCAGCCTAGTCAGCATATTTATATATTAGCTTTAATGTTATTACCGCTTATTTTAGTTGCTTGGGTGACAGTATGTATTTTCAACATATGCTCTTCTTTAGTTGCTGGCTTATTTGTCATTGTTATCTTGTTGCTTAAATTTACGCCAGTAATGACTTTCTTTGGTTTCACTCATACTTTTTGGAGTTTAGCTTGGACACCTTTACAAGCGCCCAATGAATTTTGGGGATATCGTGCTAGTTTAAATAATTACTGGCCGTACATGAGAGTTTGGCTTATTGCAATGTTTAGCTTTGTTGCTGTTAGTCAAATTTTTAACCACCGTGGTGTAGGGGTCGGTCGGCGACAGATAAAAGTAAAAGATACTTGGGTATTGGTTCCCATTTTTCTATCACTTAGTTTATTTGTGCAATTACACATAAATTTAGTTTCTGAAAAGCCGCTAACTAATTCTCATAAGCGAGAGTCATTTAAGGCAAACTACGAAAAAACTTTTGTTGATTGGAAGCATAAAAAGCAACCAGTTATTAGTCATATTGATGCTAATGTTGATTTTTACCCCTACAAGCAGTTTGCGCATTTTGAACTCACATATACACTTACTAATCCTCATTCAGTTGATATAAAACACGTTTTAGTTGGTAGATCTGGCTTTTATAAATGGGCAAACATAAAAATTGCAGGTGCAAGGCAAGTTCGCTTTTATCCAACATTGAATCAAGCAGTGTATGAGTTTGAGCGTGCTATTAAACCAAATGAAATACGGCAACTTTCGTCTCGATTTGAGGTTCGGCAAGCAAAGCTGTGGCCAGCAGTAGGACATCATATGTTAACTCCTGAGTTTAATTATATTCGCTCTGTGCCTATGCTGCCAACGGTTGGCTACCAAGCTAATTATGAGCTAATAGATATTAATCTTCGAAAACAATATGGCTTACTTGATAGGAACGTATCCCTCCCTTCTAAGCAGTTTGCTTCTGAGAAAAATAGACCAGATAGATATGATCACATAACAATGTCGAGCACAGTTTCAACTGCGGTTGGTTACCACGTTGTTACACAGGGCAAACAAATCGCTCATCAGCGTGAAAATGCTCGGGAAATTTTTAAGTTTGAAGCGGCATCAGCATTCAATAATTTACCAGCCTGGCTGTCTATTCCTTACTCACCAGTAATAGAGCAGTTTGGGGATGTTAAATTGCAGGTATTTGCAAAGCAAAAAACGTTACAACAGTCGCCAAATTCAATAGTCATTCATTTACAGGCAATGAAAGATACACTGACTTGGTTCAAAGACAATGTCGTTGCTTATAAAGCAAAACAATTGAGTTTGGTTGCAGCCCCTAAGTTTGGAGGAACTGGTTTTGCCTTACCGCAAATTATACTCATTGAGAATAAAGTAGGCTTTAGGGCAAGCCCAAGTATTGATGCAGGTTTTGATCAGCGATATCGACGTGCAGTGCATGAAACGGCCCATCAGTGGTTTGGTCACGATATAGGCAATAGCGTAAATGAAGATAGTGCCTTTTTAGTCGAATCAATGGCTAAATATATTGAATTAGTGATGATAGAAAAACGCTTTGGGAAAGCCGCTATGAATTTTCTTATTGAGTATGAAACTAGGCGATATGAGCAAGCTTTACGTGTGGACATTTCAGCTAAACAGTCGCTTGTAGACTCAACTAAAAGTTATGATCAATACTCTAAAGCAACGATAATCTTTGCAAAACTAAGAGATAGGGTGGGTGATGAAATCATTATTAAAGCACTCAAGTCAGTCTGGGAAAACTATGCATTTCCAAACCGACCTGCGACTTCTATGGATTTAATACGGGCTTTACAGTTACAAGTCAATACTCAGGATAAGGCACTGATTAATCAATTTTTCTTAGAGCCTTAAACACAAGATTTTATGGTCTTAAAATAACCCATTTAATTATGAAAATTTAAATAAATTGAGCAAAAAAGCCACAGGTAATGAAACACGGTGGCTTGGGCTTTAACCTTTAAATTGAAAGGGGAATAAACCATAAACCCAGATAACACTTTTTCTTCTGTGATATGTAATTACGATAGCTTATTGTTGGATAACAGTTAGAAAAATGACTTATTTTAGCTATCAATCTTTTATCCATAACTTTCTACTCAGTCGTTATATTTAGTTTTTTACACTGCTTATTTGTAATACAAAATGAAATTCACCTAAAAGCCATGTATAATTTGCGCCCTTTAAATAACCTCTTTGGCTTGTGTAACGTCATAGTGGGTTTTTCATTATATGGGGTCTTTTCGTGAAAACGTTGCTCAAGCAGCATGGTGTTATTTTTATTCTTCTCAGTATGTTAACAGGCTTAATGGGCGCGTTTGTAAACCCATTAATGAGTTTATTTATTGTTGAAGGCCTTAATTCGCCCCCTATATATTTAGGTGTTTACATGGTCGCGGTTACCTTAACGGGTATAGTGATTAGCCAATGGCTGGGCGGTTTGGCTGATAAAGGCACAAGCGCACGTTCACTGTTTATGGTGGCTGTTTCAGGAATGGTGTGTGCGCTCATTACGTTTGCCAATGCAACTGCATTTTGGCAAGTAATGCTTGCTGGAGTGCTGTTTTTAGCGATGGGTAATGCTGCAATACCGCAAATGATGACAGTCGCTAGGCAATGGGCAGCTCGACAAGATAACATTGATATAACAAGCTTTAATTCGCGTCTGCGTGCTGCCATTTCATTTGCTTGGGTCGGTGGGCCGCCCTTAGGTTATTTTTTAGCGTCGGGTGGGCAATTTAGTTTGTCTTTTTATTTTGCTGCTGGGTGTGCATTACTCGCACTCATTTTTGCTTTTCTATTTATTCCAGACTACAATAACAAAAAGCGCACCGGCCTTGGTGAGCAAGCACCAGTGACCCCCAGTTCGTTTTGGTGTTTAGGTTTAGCTATTATGTTGGGTTCTACAGGCAACATAATGTATTCCTCAGCGCTGCCTCTTTACAGTATTAATGAACTGGGTTTTGCACAGCACACACCAGGCATATTTATGGGGGTGGTGGCTTTTTTAGAAATTCCAATTATGTTGTATAGCGCTAAACTTGCTAGAACACACAATAAAATAACATTGCTTGCAGGGGCTTTTTGCTGTGCGATCGTGTTTTATGTCGGTGTATTTTTTGCCTTTGAAGTATGGCACTTAATCGCTTTGCAACTGTTAAATGGTGTGTTTTACGGTATTTTTGCGGGGATTGGTTTAACGGTTTTACAAGACCAATTACCAGATCGTATTGGCTTTACATCAGCATTTTATACCAATGCAATTAAGCTCGGGGTAATGTGCGGGGCGGGTGCTACAGGTATTATTGCACAGTTTTATAGCTTCCGGTTTGCAACACTTGGCTCCATTACAACCGCATTGTTTGCCATGTTATGCCTAGCGCTTTTTAGGTTGCTGAAACAAAAAGAAGCGCAGACCGAAAAGCGGTTTGTTGAACACTCAGCAATTTAGTTAAGCGTCATGGTATTAAACTGAAAAAGCCCAGTAAATACTGGGCTAAAACAAGGGAGTGTTTATTAATTAAATAAATATTTTAATGTTAGTGATGTTGTACGGCCATTGATTGTACGAGCACGAATAATGTCGTTATCAGGCACTGACCCTTCTTCTGCTTCGGTAATACCCACTGTATCAAATAGGTTATTTACATTTAGCGATAAGTTTAAGTTTTCAGATAAGTCATAGCTTACAAAGCCATTTACTTGCGTGTATCCATCAAACTTCAGGTCGTTATTATCTTGTGCGTACGCATCCGTTGTGCCGATAAAGCTTAAGCCAGCAGAACCTTTATCAAAGTTATAACGCGCCATTAAAGAGTAAATTAGATCTGCTTGGCGACGTGGTGTATTACCAACAAGTTCTGGCGAAAGCGCGTCTTTTGCAATTTCGGCATCAGTCCAAGTTAAATTACCACGGAAATCCCATGCATCGATAAAGTAAGTCGATTCAATCTCAATCCCTTTAGCCTCGTATTCGCGGTCAAAGAACTTTTGTGATGTTGCTTCAAAGTTTTGCTCTTCGGTTTCAGCATAGAAAGCAGTTGCAAAGATTGACAGTGAATCAAAACGTTTTTTAACACCGATTTCGTACTGGTTTACTTCATCAATCGCGTCTTCTTTTGCAACTGAACCATCAGCTTGAACCTTACCAAATAGTAGACGGTCAGCATTCGCACGTCCGCCTTTGCTCAGGCGGGCAAAAGTCGCAAAACTTGGATCAATTTGATAGTTCGCACCGACAGAATATGAGCTGTAATTCCAGTCATAGTTAACGATGCTTGGGTTTGCGTTATCGATACCCGCTACATTTTGTTCTGGAATCGAAATAACGCCGTCATTATTCATATCGACAGTAGATGTTACAGCGCCGGCATAGTTACCACGAGCTTCACCGCTGTCATAACGAGCGCTTGCGTCAATACTTAAATCACCGAACTTGGTAGCAACGTTTATATAAGGAGCACGCGTTTCGTACTCGGTATCGTAATTACGTTGGCAGCAATTTCCCCAATAGGGTGTCCCGTATGCGTATAACCCGTTTTCTGAGTAATTGTCGCCATTGGCTGCTACCACATCAAGCAGGGCTGCATTATCGCCTTTAAGCTCCATAACATATGAGTTCCAAAGCCACGACATGTCAATTGACTGGCTAGATGCAAAGTAACCAAAAGTAACACTGGTGTCATCAGAGAATGACTTCGTTAGTTTTAGGTCATTAACGATAGAGCCCATGTCGTTAAGCGTTACATCAAATGTGTGGATACGCATGGCCAGATTATCACCATAGTTTTGACCAGCTGAGCCACCATTAGCATAAATCAGTGATGCCCCGTCGCCTGCAATGCTTGAAGCGATTGAGCTTGCGCTGGCAACTTCGGCAGGAATAAGTGAAATAAAGTTACCGCTAACAGATGATTTTCTAAAGCGATTTTCAATACGCCAATCGTTTTCTAAATCGAATGCAGCTTCAAACCCTAGCGATGTTACTTCAGGGTTCATACCATTTGTCATGTCACCGGTGCTAATTTGGTTATCACCATTTAGGCGCAAGGTTTGTGTAAATAATGCTGAATGTGGTGTGTCTGATTGTGCGTCAAAGCCTGGGATTGAGTCGCCATTTGAATACATTGGCATTGGCAGGTAACCCACGCTTTTATCATCTAAGTGCTTAAAGTATACACGCACGTACCCTGTATCAAACTCTTTGGTTAGGTTAGCCTTGATTTGACCGCCTTTGTTTGATGTGTAGCCAGTTTCTCGCGGACCTTCACCTTGGCGAATAAAACCACCAATATGATAGCGAACACTGTCACTTAGATAAGTACCGTATTCAAAGTCTGTGCGAATAGAGTCGTAATCAAGACCCACTGTCGTTGACACGCTGCCTGACTCATTTTCACCTGTTTTAGAAATAAAGTTAATAATACCGCCAGGGGCGTCACTTGCAGCGGTAGAGGCTGAGCCACCACGGATAGATTCAACGCTTTGTACGGTAGAATCTAAGCGCATGAAAATGTCTGCGTTACCAAAGGCAATATCGCCAAACTGCATAACGGGTAAGCCATCTTCTTGTAGTTGTAAGAACTTAGCACCCCCCGATGCGACAGGTAAGCCGCGAACTGCGATATTTGCATTACCTTCGCCACCCGTTGATTCAGAGCGCACACCCGGAATGGTTCTAAATGCTTCTGCTGTTGAGCGAGGTGTTGATACTTCAATTTCAGCCAATGAAACACTGCTGACCGAAGAGCTAGATGCCATGATGGTTGTGCGGCGGGGTACACCCGTCACAACAATTGTTTCAAGGCCTGTTTTTTTTGCTTCCTGCGGTGCTTGTTGCTCTTCAGCATACAGATTGTGGCTGATAGCAAGCGCTAAGGCGCTTAGAGTGTATAGGGCGTGTTTGTGTGTTGTCATAATGTGCCTCATCTCAATCCAAAGGTGACTTTGTTGTCTTAAAATTTAATCTTAATCGATTAAGTTAAGATAGCAATTAATTTACATAGTGCAAGTATTTTTAAACAAAAAGTTGCACGTTTTCTATTCAAACGTTGATTTTAAATAACTTTTTAATGGCTCAACGCGCTGTGTTGAGTTAAAGCGTGCTCTGCAGGGTTGCGTAAATAGTTATAGAGCATGGCTAAAAATAGTAAACATGCGAACCCTGTCGCTAAGTAAAAGCCATAGCGGATATGCCCGAAGTAATCACTGATCATGCCCATTAAAAGGGGGGCTGCGGCGGCTGATAGGGCGGTAAAGAATAAAATAACGCCAGCCACAGCTCCATGCTGCTGCACTGCAAAACATGAAATTCCCTTAGAGTTTAAAGTAGGGTAGATCATTGACATAAATAGGCCTGATAGTGGTAATAAAAACACAGCCCACTCAACGCCGCCTAAAATTAGCCCTATGTAACACAGTGCTATCCCTAAGCTTAAGTACAGCATAACTGCTTGCCAGCTAAAATGATTTAATAACCACACTGCCATAAAGCGCCCTGCGGCACGCAAAATAAAGAACAATGTAAGTGCATAGGTCGCTAACAATTGCCATGGACCCTGATAGTCACCTAAAAGTGTCGGCATCCAAACGTAAATCGCCACCTCGGTTGCAACATAAAGTGCAATTGCTAGCGAAAATCCTAGTGCGTATGGGTTTTTCATCATTTCCATGGTTGTCGCAAGTGAGGCTGGCTTTGCATGCTTGTCTTGCTTTTTAGGTTTAGGGTAGTCAGCTCGCCAAGCGGTAATCGTGAGTATTAAGCACATTATACCCGCGATAAGGTATAGATAGGTCCAACTGACTTTCTGGGTGATTAAAAAGCTAACTAACGCAGGACCGACAATGGCGCCAACACCAAAGAAACCTTCGACTAAATTCATTGTTTTGGTGTGTTCTAAATTATTTTTAGAAATATCACCTAATAAAGCCAGTGCACCTGTTTTAAATAAGCCTATTGCAAGGCCAATACAGCTTAACAACAGGACAAACACCATGAAATTACTGCTCACTGCAAATAAAAAGCAGCTAATTGTAAACAAACCCAGTCCTAGCATAATTGTTTGTTTACGGCCTAAACTGTCGGCAAGAAAACCTAAAAACAGTCCGCTAAACGCAATTAAAGCCATCGGTGCATAATGAAAAGCACTGGCTTGCGTCATACTGAGATCAAACTCTTTAATAAGCTCTGGAATGATCATACCGACGGCATCTGATGTCATAGCAAACATAAAAAACATCATATATGTCAGCCATCTAATCGTTTGCAAAGGATCGTGTGTTCTATTCATGGTTGTATCCTCACATGAAGGCTTGCGCCTTTACTATGTATCTTAGTGTATAAAAGTTATAAAAACTGCTTGAATAATTTGCTGTCGTGGTTAAAGATATAACTTAATCGATTAAGTTTCAACTTGGTATTAACAATTATGATCAACAATAAAGTGCAATTAATCACCTACGCAGACCGGATTACTGGTCAAGGTATTGATGAATTAAGTAATTTATTAAATGGCCCACTTAAAGATGTGTTTGCAGGTGTACACTTATTGCCATTTTATAACCCGATTGACGGCAGTGATGCTGGTTTTGATCCCATTGATCATAGTGAAGTGGATTCACGCCTTGGCAGTTGGCAAGACATTCAAGCATTAGGTGCAAATTATGACTTAATGGCTGACCTAATCGTCAATCATGTGTCTGCTCAGTCATATCAATTTAAAGATGTATTAGCGAAAGGCAAAGAGTCTGAATTTTGGGATTTGTTCTTAACCAAAGACGATGTTTTCCCAAATGGAATGTCTGAAACAGAACAAAAAGCCATTTATCGTCCACGCCCTGGTAGCTGTTTCACACCTATTAAGTGTGGTGACGGTAATACGTATGACTTTTGGACCACGTTTACCGATAACCAAATTGATATAAATGTTAAGTCATTAGCAGGTATTGAATACTTAAATAATGTATTAACTAAGTTTTCAGAAAACAACGTCAATATCATTCGTTTAGACGCTGCAGGCTATGCAATTAAACAAGCTGGCACAAACTGCTTTATGCTCGATGAAACGTTTGCTTATTTAGACAAGTTGTCTGCTCAGGCAAATGATTTAGGCATGGAAACCATTGCTGAAATCCACAGCCATTATCAAACACAGGTTGAAGTCGCTAAACGTGTCAATATGGTATATGACTTTGCTCTTCCACCTTTGATTTTACATAGTTTATTCAGTAACAACGCTGATGCACTCGTAGACTGGTTGGCTATTTCACCGCGTAATTGTTTAACCGTGCTTGATACACATGACGGTATTGGCATTATTGATGCGGGTCCAATGGGTGAAAAGCCAGGGCTATTAGATGCTGAACAAATTGATAATCTTGTTGAAACGATACATGAAAAAAGCAAGGGTCAAAGTCGCTTAGCAACCGGTGCGGCTGCAAGTAATGTTGACTTGTATCAAGTGAATTGTACTTATTACAACGCACTTGGCGCAGACGATTTTGATTATTTACTCGCACGTGCCATACAGTTTTTTGCGCCGGGTATTCCACAGGTTTACTATGGCGGATTATTTGCGTGTGAAAATGACATGGATTTATTGGCTAACACCAATGTAGGCCGTGATATTAATCGCCCATATCTGAGCGCGGCTGATATTGATAAAGCACTTGCTAAACCGGTTGTTAACGGACTGATCAAACTGATTAAGCTGCGTAACGAACATCCTGCATTTAATGGTGAGTTTAATGTTAAAGGCGAAGGCACTAGTTGCTGTTTAAACTGGCATAAAGATAATAGTTCAATTGAACTTAAAGTGAATTTTGCCAGCCGAGAAGTGCTCATTATTGATCAGCATGATAATGAGCAAGTTTTAATTTCTCTGGCTGACTTTATCGCTTAACCGCTTTGGCCTATTTGCAGCTGGTAGTCAATCTGCGCTACTTGCTGTTCTTTTGATAAAAATAAGGTCGCTGCTAAGCGGCCTTTTTCTTCGCTATTTTGATGTATTGTTGTGAGTTTTGGCACAAATCGCTGGCCTTCATCAATACCATCAAACCCGACAATTCTGACATCGTTTGGAATAGAAAGTCCCATTTTGATAGCCTCACGCATGGCTGCTAAAGCAATTAAATCACTCATGCATAATAAGACATTAGGTCGGGGAGTGCTGCTTAATGCCTCTTTAGCTGCAATACTGGCGAAGCGTTCACTGCTTTCAGGAATATTCCACGTTCTATCATCGCTGAGTGTGACGCCCGCTTCGTTAATCGCTTGGTGATAACCCCGCAAACGTTGGTGTGCGATAGATTGCCCTGCTTCAAACTCGTGATGTTCATATACTCGGCACAACACATTATCATTAAGGAGTCTAAGCCCTAAAATTGCCACCCGATCATCACTATTTTCGAGGGCATGCATGGCAATATCAAAACTTGCTTGTTGATTATTCACATTGACCGACGCTTCACGGCCAATGTCAAAGTCTACAGTAACGACATGTTTTGGTACTTTTTTTAACTGTTCGACTAGCTGTTTATTTCGGGGTCTACCATAACAAATAAAGCCGTCAACAAAGTCAGCGACGCTGTTAAGGTTGTCGCTGTTGCCAGAAAATAACAGCAAGTTAATGCCATTTTTCTCGAGTACCGATGACACACCGCGCATAAAACTACTCGCCACTGGATCTGACACCATATACTCAACGCTATCAGGTAGCACTAAGGCAACAATATTAAAGGTGCCACGGCGCAATGATTGCGCAGCTTTATTTGGCCCGAAATACCCGAGTTTTTTACACGCTGCTAAGATTTCTTCTCGGCGTGCTTTCGACAGTTGATCTGGACGATTAAACGCATTTGATACGGTGGCATTTGAAACCCCTAATTCATTGGCAATACTTTTTAAGGTCCAGCTTTTAGGTTTTGACATGGTGGCAACTTAATCGATTTACTTATCAGTAAATTACCATAGAAAGACCCGAAAAAAAGTGTTTTTAACGATAAAAATAAGCGTAACATACAGATTAACTGACTTTTTGTTTACGAAGGTGATGAGGTTTGATTTCAAAATTACCAAAATGGGTAGAAGTTGGCGCATTGATCCTTGCGTTAGTCGCGGGGTTTGTCAATGCGATTGGGTTGCTTAGTTTTGAACATCAGGCAGTCTCGCATTTATCGGGTACGGCGACCTTACTTGGTGTAGGTATGATTAAGGGCAGTGTATTGGGTCTTGTACATGTGCTCGGCGTGCTTGTGTCTTTTTTAGTCGGATCATGCATTGCTGGTTTTTTTCTGAACAGCTCGGCATTAAAGTTAGGGCGTCATTACGACACCGCGCTATTTATTGAAGCTTTTTTATTATTGGGAGCGTTATGGTTGTTGTCAGAGGGGTCTGGCTATGGGCACTTTTTGGCTTCGGCGGCGTGTGGTTTGCAAAACGCACTAGCGACCACTTACAGTGGAGCTATTGTTCGTACGACCCATGTTACGGGAATTTTTACTGATTTAGGTATTATGTTTGGGCGCTTTTTTCGGGGGGAGCCGTTAGATAAACGAAAAGCCAAACTGTTTTTGCTGATCATCGCAGGTTTTATCATCGGCGGCTGTTTAGGGGCCTGGTTTTTTATCCAGTTTGCCTTTTTAGCTTTGCTGGTGCCGAGTACGATTTGTATTTTGTTGGCAGTGACTTACCGAGTATATTCGCACCGTATTACAGAGTAACTTAATGACTGGCAATGCTTTTAGGTGTTGCCCCAAAGGTTTGTTTAAACAGCCTGCTAAAGTGACTAAGGTTATTAAAACCAAGTTGATAACACACACTACTAATAGACTCACCTTTTTCTAAGCGTTTATAAGCCTTCTGTAATCGCAGTTGCTGTTGCCAAAGTGCGGGAGTAGAGCCAAAGGCTAGCTTAAATTGTTGATAAAATTTACTGCGACTCATACAGGCAATTTTACACAGTACATCAATGTCGATAGTGTGCGCTAAATGTTGCTCAATATACTGGATAACATGGCTCAGTGGTGTTGCAAGCTTGCCCTGTTTGCAACTCGCAATCATTAAATCACGGCTTTGTTGTTGTAATAGTCGAGTGATAAGTTCATTCAGTGAAAGATCGATTAAGTAGTCTCTGTGCTGCTCATTTTCACTAAATAAATTGATCATGCGTTCGAGTAGTTGTTGGGTTTGAATGTTGTGCTCTGCATGGACTAACTTAGGCTCATAATGAAAAAAATCATCATGGCTAATTTGCTGCTCAACATTCAAAGCATCAACCACTTGGCTAATTTTGTCGGTACTAATTTCAATAGCTAAACAGGTCGTAGGCTGATTAAGAGATGCGTTTGGAAAATCAATTAATACCCCTTGCTTTGGCGCTAGTACAAACGACTGGTGTGGTAAAAACTCTTTGTGGTAGTCACTGTCGGCAACATGCATAATTTTTTTACCGCTGATCATGCCGCAAAATAATAGTTCGCTGGAATGCAGCGCGACTTTTTGTGCATCAAGGTAGGTGTCGTAAATGCTTAATTCGGCATGCTCACCGGCAAAACTTACCTTATTTTCAATTAGCACATCAATACGTTGGCGTTTTTTATCTAAGCGACTGTTGATTAGTGATGTGTTCATTGTTACCTCGTGTTTTCCCTTAAATTTGGACAAATAGTCAAAAAATCTGGACTGGGAATCAAATGTGTTTTGTTGAACTAGGCTAACTTCACTAGTTAGCGGTTAAATAAACAATAACCTACCGCCTAAATAAAATACAACAATTTGAAGAGAGAACACATTATGATCTATGCAAATCCAGGCAGTGAAGGTGCCAAAGTTAGTTTTAAAGCGCAATATGAGAACTATATTGGAGGGCAGTGGGTCGCCCCTGTTAACGGTGAATACTTTGACAATATTAGCCCAGTAAACGGTAAGGTATTTTGTAAAGTACCTCGTTCAAGTAAAGAAGACATCGAACTTGCACTTGATAAAGCCCACGACGCAAAAGCAGCATGGGGCACAACATCGGTGACAGAGCGTAGTAATATTTTGTTAAAAATTGCGGACCGTATTGAGCAAAACCTCGAAATGCTCGCAGTGGCTGAAACGTGGGATAATGGTAAAGCTATTCGCGAAACCCTTGCTGCAGATGTTCCGCTGGCGGCGGATCACTTTCGTTATTTTGCGGGGTGTGTGCGTGCTCAAGAAGGATCAATTGGTGAAATTGACGAAACCACAGTAGCGTATCATTTTCATGAGCCTTTAGGGGTTGTCGGGCAGATTATTCCATGGAACTTTCCACTATTAATGGCTGCGTGGAAACTCGCTCCAGCACTTGCAGCGGGCAACTGTGTTGTTTTAAAACCTGCCGAGCAAACACCCGCATCAATCCTTGTTTTGCTCGAAGTGATTGGTGACTTATTACCAGCAGGTGTATTAAATGTAGTGAATGGCTATGGTAAAGAAGCGGGTGAAGCGCTGGCAACCAGCACACGCATTGCAAAAATTGCTTTTACTGGATCAACGCCTGTTGGTTCACATATTTTAAAATGCGCCGCCGAGAACATTATCCCTTCGACTGTAGAGCTCGGTGGTAAATCGCCCAACATTTTCTTTAATGATGTGATGGACAAAGATGATGCATTTTTAAGTAAAGCCATTGAAGGGGCTGTACTTGCTTACTTTAACCAAGGTGAGGTGTGTACATGCCCATCACGTTTGTTTATCCAAGAAGATATTTACGAGCAATTTATTGAACGTGTACTGGCGCGCACATTACAAATTAAACGGGGTAACCCGCTTGATACCGAGACCATGGTAGGGGCGCAAGCATCACAAGCGCAGTTTGATAAAATTTTAAGCTATATTGAAATTGGTAAAAAGGAAGGCGCCGAAGTACTTACCGGTGGTGAAGTAGAGCAGTTATCAGACGAGCTTAACGGGGGTTATTATATTCAGCCAACGCTATTAAAAGGCACCAATGATATGCGTGTATTCCAAGAGGAGATTTTTGGACCAGTGATTTCTATGTCTACTTTTAAAGATGAAGATGAAGCATTAGCGCTGGCCAATAGTTCTGAATTTGGTTTAGGAGCTGGTGTTTGGAGTCGAAATATGAACCGGGCTTATCATTTTGGCCGCAAGATTGAAGCTGGCCGTGTTTGGACAAATTGTTATCACATGTACCCGGCACATGCGGCATTTGGTGGGTATAAAAAGTCAGGGATTGGTCGCGAAACACATAAGTTAGCGCTTGACCACTACCAACAAACTAAAAATCTATTAGTAAGTTACAGTGAAAATCCACTGGGCTTCTTTTAAAAGCAATTTCTTATTGTTGTCGAAACTACCCAAACGCCACTTTTAGTTAGTGGCGTTTTTTCATCTATTTGTAATGCGCTTTTTCTGCTATTAATCAATTATTAATAGCAGGGAGTAAGTTAATAATGATAAGAAATACGACAATAGATGATAGCGAAGCGATTGCTGAGATTTATAATTTTTATGTTCTTAATAGCACCGTGACCTTTGAAGTTGAGCCGGTTACTGGGGTCGAAATTGCAAAACGTATACAGGCCAGTCTTGATTCTCATTTACCATGGTTGGTTGCTGAGGTTAACGGCAAGATCATTGGCTATTGTTATGCAACACCGTGGAAAGCGCGTAAAGCATATCAACACTCCGTTGAAGTCTCGATTTATTTAGATGCGCAGTGTCAGGCACAGGGAGTGGGTACACAACTTTACACTGCACTTTTCACACATTTAAAGACGCGTAATCTGCATGCTGTTATGGCAGGTATTGCACTACCTAATGCTGCCAGTATTGCATTACACGAAAAGTTTGGTATGAAAAAGGTTGCAAATTTTCAACAAGTTGGAAGGAAATTTGATGATTGGATTGATGTTGCATATTGGCAGGTTATTTTATAGCTGACATAAAAAAGCCCAGCGAACACACAAGCTAAGCTTTTGACAACAATATGGTTGAGTCACCGCGTATGCACTGACTCGGTATAAAAAAGCTTAGAGAACACACAAGCTAAGCTTTCGACAACAATATGGTTGAGTGACCACGTGTGCAGTCACTCACAATAAAAAAGCTTAGAGAACACACAAGCTAAGCTTTCGACAACAATATGGTTGGGTGACCACGTGTGCAGTCACCTGGAATAAAAAAGCTTAGAGAACACACAAGCTAAGCTTTCGACAACAATATGGTTGGGTGACCACGTGTGCAGTCACCCGGAATAAAAAAGCTTAGAGAACACACAAGCTAAGCTTTCGACAACAATATGGTTGAGTCACCGCGTATGCACTGACTCGGTATAAAAAAGCCCAGAGAACACACAAACTAGGCTTTTGTGACAACAATTCGGTTAAAGAGCTAAGTTTTGCTTAGCGCGGTTTAGGTTGTGATTAACTAAATCATTACCTGAGATTTTCACCGCTTCATAAAAATCTGCTAGAGCAGCCGTGTCGTTTTTCGACATAATGCGCGCAATACCACGGTTACTTAAAGCGAATGATGTAAGTTCACGGCGCTTATAGCCGCGTACTTCGCTTTTGTTAAGAAGCTCAATTGCTTCTGTGCAAAGTGATTCTGCGTGACTGAAGTTCTTTGACTTCACGCTTGCTGCACAACGATTAAATGCAAGTTCATATTGACGATTTAAGTCAGTTGATTGTGTTGTGTTTGCTAACACAGCATCATACTGGCCTTGCATAATGGCTTGCGATGAATCTGAGTCATTGATAACCATTAATTTATAGTCACTCTGATCAGCGATTGCGAAAGCTGAACAAGTAAGTAATGAGCTAAGGGCAAGTCGTTTTAAAAGTGGTTTAAACATGGTTAGTTTCCTCGTTAATCGCAGCATCGTTTGCTGATGAGTTAACTTTAGAGTAATCCATCTAAACCGACAAACGATTAAAATAAACCTGATAGATGAATTTTTTTAACTCATAGCCTGTTTGTGTAAAAGGGCGAGCGACTTGAGTGTGTTTGATTTAAAGGTGAAATAAATATCGCTTGCAATTTCATATTTTAAATATACGATCCGTATATGTTTCATATATTGGTGATGTGATGGGTATTGTTAAAATTAGTGATGAACTGCATGAAGAAATCCGTAAAGCAAGCACGGCGATGGTGCGTTCAATAAACTCGCAATCAGAGTACTGGATTAAAATAGGTATGTTAGCCGAGCTCAATCCAACCATGACCTACAGTGACATTATTAAAGAACAGTTACAGCTAGCGGATGTTGCCGTTAAGGAAGGAATCGATGAAAAAAGTGGTAATTAAAACACAGGACGAGCTGGCGCTCATGCGTGAATCGGGGCGCTTATTAGCCAAGGTGTTCGCGTATTTAGACCCTCATGTCAAAGCGGGGGTAACCACAATGCAAATTAATAACCTTGTTGAGCGCTATATTGTTGATGAATTGCAGGCAAGGCCGTCGAGCAAAGGCCAGTACGATTATCCTTATGTGCTAAATGCCTCTGTTAACGAGGTGGTATGTCATGGTTTTCCTAATGAAAAGTGCGTTTTAAAAGAGGGAGATATCGTCAATATAGATATCACACTTGAAAAAAATGGCTTTTTGGCAGACTCCAGTAAAATGTACATGATTGGGGCGGTTTCACCGCTGGCAACGCGTCTGGTTAATAAAACTCAAGAGGCGCTGTGGCATGCAATCAACATGGTAAAACCAGGTGTGCGGCTTGGTGATATTGGTAACGCCATTGCAAATTTTGCTCGCCAACAAGGCTATAGCGTGGTGAAAGAATACTGTGGACATGGCATAGGGCAAGAAATGCATGAAGGACCCGATGTGCTCCACTATGGTAAAAAAAATACCGGATTAGTGCTTAAAGAAGGTATGACCTTCACCATCGAACCTATGATAAATCAGGGAACGGCTAAAATAAAAACCAAACCCGATGGGTGGACGGTTGTTACTCGCGATAAAAAACTTTCTGCACAGTGGGAGCATACTTTGGCGGTGACATCTGCTGGTGTGGAGGTGTTGACCTTACGTGAAGAAGAGCAACACTTTTTAAATCGCCTAAGTTAGAACGACACTTCGGGTGTTGGCTCTTCGGATAACCAATTTAAGGCAGCCGTTTTTGATTTGAATATGCTCATTGTCATTCCGGCTTTTTTATATAAGTTGCGGTACGTTTCTCGGAGCAGGTTTGCGCCTTCAAGTTCATCTGAAATCACCAACGCGGTTTTTTTTGAGGCGACACCTTTACGTTTTAGTTCTGATAAATACACCATCAGTTTTTCAAGTGCCCCCGGTGTTGCCATACATGAGTTTTCAAATTCAACCAATTCATACCAGCCTCCGTAGGTATCAATCAATTTAGTAATGTAGGCTTGTTGAATAAATGAATGCGCGTCGATAATTTCTTCGTTAAACGGTCCAGTCGCTGTTGCAAAGAGCGTGTGCTGATGTTGATAAAACTCAACTAATCCATGAGGTTTAAAGTTTTTATACGGAAAATGTTTGGTCGAGGCTGTGCTGCGCATAAATTCAATCCCTGAAACACGAATATACTGATTTATTATTAGTTTATTGATAGTAGCAGTTAATTATCCAACTTCAACCTTTGTGATTGCACAATTTTAAAACGTTAGATTTAAATATTAGGTATAACTACCATGTTGAACCCGCCTGAATATAGATAGCATTTTGTTCTGGGCCATGCGCTACATCTAAGCCAATACTGATACCATAATGCTCGTCAATTAAGTAACGAAAGCCCGCGCCTACTGTATTAACGGTGTCTGCTTTTGATAAGTCAGAAAAATTATCGGCAGCCCAACCCATACCCGTAAATGCATTTAATTTTATTTTATGAGTGACCTTATAACTGGCTTCTGCTTCAGTGACAAATACATTAAGTCCTTGGTAACGCGTAGCCGATACACCGCGCAAACTAATACTGGGTGGAATATATACGGGTAAGCGTTTTTCGCCTCGGTTATTAACCGAATCGTATTGCATACGTAATGCAAAGTTAAACTTATCGGTATAACGCCAGTAATTAAGAGCGGTTAATTTTAAACTGGTGTAATCGACTTTACTGCCAATCGCCTCATCGAAATATAAGTACTCGGCTTTATAGTTAAAGCCACGCTCAGGGTTAAGCGGGTTATCTCGGCTATCGTACTCTAATAAGGGGCCAATACCTGAAGTATTTACATCGAGTGAAAGGTGTTCTTTGATGATGCCATTCTCAAGCAAAAAATCTTCAATGGGGTTCTCTGCCAAGCTAATGTCCACCTGACGGTAAATTTGTTTGAAGCCATAAAAAAAGTTGCTGTCTTGATACCGAAGTTTTAAATTTTGAAATAGGGCAGGGCCTTCAATATTGAGAGAAAGTGGTGTGAGTAGTTTTATTTCATCAAAGGTGTAAAAGTCGAGGTTTATACTCGCCCAACCAATAATACCTTGGTAGCGAATACGGTCTTCATCCCAAAAGGTAATATGCCCAACAGCGGCTCCTTTGGTGCCATTTTTTGTGCCCATAAGACCCACTAAGCTGATGCTTTGTGGCAAGGTCGACCCTTCTTTTTTCTGCTTTTTTTTCTTCTTTTCGTTATCGTGAAAAAATAGCCCAACGACACCTAATCCAGGCCCGACGGCAGGCTCTGTAATAAAAGTTGGAATAGGTAAAAAAGAAATCGGTTCATCCACTTTTTGTTGCTGATTACTTAATTGCGTTTCTGCTGGCTTTATCGCGTAGTCATCATAGCTGGAAGCAACACTATGGGTACTCACGAACCATGCAGCCGCTAAATTTATTAGTACAACGTTTCTCACTTCTTTTTTACCTCAGTTTTGTGTTTTGCTTCCTTGGCGTTCGATTATCAATGTTTTTATAGCTGGTAGTTAAACTCCAAGCGATGGTCACCGTCCATGAAATCGACATTTTCATTCCGGTTTGCAAAATACCGCAGATTCATGCGTGGATTAATTTGGTAACTTGCAGCAAATTCGTGGGTTAGGATATGACTTTGATCAAGGCCATAATAATGGTCTTTGTAGGTATCACTTCCTCCAATGGTTGTTAACCAGAAGGGGTTGTAGTTCAGCCAGATTTTGTCGGAGATAGTAACTTTCGCGTACATACCTATTAACCCATACGCTCCCATAATTGAGTAGCCACTGTCTCGAGAGCCATCATCCTCACGTGCATTTTCACCCAACGACGCACCAACCCCAGCTAATGGATAAAACGAGAAACGTCCCATAGGTTTGAGTGCCTTAATATAGCTGTAAGATATATCCATACTTTCGTCGGCAACCAAATTCGCATTCAGGTTATAGGTTGCGTCTATTTGAGTGGCACTCATGGTGGTTAAATCAACAGAAAAATTACGGAAACGGAATGAATCGATTGAGTCTGTGGTTTTGCTATCACTGTCCCAACCGAATGTATCTCCGTAGATCCCTTTTACTTCAATGACATTCATTCCCGCGGTAGTTGCAATACCGGTGTCGTATGCTTGACCAATTTTAAGGTTAAGGCCTTTATTGGTAGCACCTATACCCACCTGTGTATATACAGCGAGTGGATCCGACATATCCTGTACTGCTTTTTCTTCAGCAGCAACCACGCAAAGTGGCACACTCAATGAGCATAAAAGAACAGAAAAGTACTGTGAGTTCATGTGTTGTCCTTACACAAAATAGAGATAAAAAATAGGTAGTTTAAGTACTTATAGTCTATTTGCTCGATGAGTTCAATAATCGAGCTGATAAAGTTAGTCGGTTACAAGCGAAGCATGGACTAGATCAATTTAGGGCAATTTATTCATGTAAAGAGTGTAAAAAAACCAGTAAAAAATCCCCTCACCACACTGCCTACACCAGAGCCTTAAGTGCACGTTTAGCCGTTTATAAATTTACAAATAAGGGCTGCTAGCAGCGATATCCACTGTGCTGTCTCCTTCATTTCATACTTGATTGCTTATTTGGTTGCTGAATAGGCATTTCTAAATATTTAAAAGTTAATAAAATCAACTTATTAATAAGGGCTGTGTGGGTAAAAGAAAAGTTGATTTAAATCGTGTTTGCCTAATTTAGAAACTAGAAATGGTGGCTTTTTCATCTATACTGATTGTTGATTCATCATGAGACTATGATGTTATTAACAATGAAAAAGGATGATTTATGAAAAAACTACTCGCGGCGGCTATTTGCAGCTTGGTGTCCACCGTAAGCCTTGCTGCAGATAAACCAAACGTGTTGGCCATTATGGTTGATGACGTTGCCCCAATTTCGCTTAGTGCATATTCGCATGGTATGACTTACCCGACCCCAAACATCGACCGAATTGCTAATGAGGGTGCGCTTTTCACAGATCATTATGCGCAACCCAGTTGTACAGCAGGGCGAGCGGCATTTTTAATGGGTCAGTTACCAATTCGTACAGGTTTAACAACGGTAGGCCAGCCCGGTAACCCGTTAGGAATTAAAGAAGCCGATCCTACATTGGCTGAATTCTTAAAAGACCGTGGTTACATGACTGCTCAGTATGGTAAAAATCATTTAGGCGATTTGGATGAACACTTACCAACTAAGCATGGCTTTGATGAGTTTTACGGTAACTTGTATCATTTAAATGTTTCTGAAGAGCCAGAACAAGCTGATTACCCTAAAGATCCGAAGTTTATAAAACAGTTTGGGCCACGAGGGGTTATTGAGTCATATGCTAATGGTAAAATTACGGATACAGGACCACTGACGCGTAAACGAATGGAAACGTTTGATGAAGAAGTGTTAGAGCGTTCGCTCAATTTTATGGAACGCGCTGTTAAAGCTAAAAAACCATTCTTTATTTGGCATGCCACTAGCCGCATGCATGTTTATACGCACTTAAAACCAGAAAGCCGTCATTTAGCAACCGATATTAGCTCGGAAGAAGATATTTTTGGTAGTGGTTTAATGGAGCATGATGGGCATGTTGGCAAACTGCTGGACAAACTGGATGAGCTAAAAATTGCAGATAACACCATTGTTATTTACACCAGTGACAATGGTCCAGAGCAATCAAGTTGGCCTGATGCAGGCACAACCTCGTTCCGTGGTGAAAAAATGACAACCTGGGAAGGGGGTGTTCGCGTCCCATTTTTGGTTCGTTGGCCTAACAAAATTCCGAAAGGCTTAAAGCTCAACGGTATTTCATCACATGAAGATGTTTTTCCGACTATTGCCGCTGCGCTCGGTGAGAAGAACTTACGTGAGAAACTGAAAAAATCAGATAAAGTTTATATCGATGGAGAAAATAACCTTGATTACTGGACTGGTAAAGCTGATAAATCTGCGCGTAACTTTTTCTTCTATTACTATGAGTCGCAGTTAACTGCTGTTCGTTTTGGCCCTTGGAAAATGCACTTTGCAACGAAGCCAACCGGGATTTACTACGATGATATGATCACTCACAGTATGCCCAAACTGTTCAACTTACGTAAAGACCCTTTAGAGCATTACGACGGGGTAACGGGTTTTCACCAAATCATGCGTAAGAGTTGGTTATTGCAACCTATTATTGCCAAGTTAAATGAGCATGTAAAAACGTTTGTTGAGTTCCCGCCTCGCCAAGAAGCAGCCTCACTGAATGTAAACGAAGCAATAGAAAAAGCGAAGTCATTAAATTATGGCCACTAAAGCCAAACAGAGTCTGTAATAAATAGGGCCTTTTTAGGCCCTTTTTATGGCGTGTTTATTTACCAATACTGTTCATCATTTCTAGTTGTTGAATAAACTGTTGAACTTGCTGATTGCCCGGTACAAGGCGCGCTAAGTTTCGTGCATAGAAGAGTGCTTGAGCGTAGTTTTCTTCACCAGCATACCACTGGGCTAAACTGTAACTGATGTCTGGGTTATTTGGCGCGAGTGTGAATGCATGTTCAAGGGCCGAAATGGCATGTGGCATGTCACCTAAGTCTTGCAACAACAACGCATAAGTAAAAGAGTAATTGGCATTGTTTTTTGCAAAATTAGCGGCATTTTTTAAGTGACCTAACGCAGCCTCTTTTTGCTTGGTGCGAATTAAGCTCATTGCCAATGCATAATGCAAATCGGCACTTTCATTATTTACAGCTAAGCCTTGTTTCAAGGTTTTCTGGGCGGCCTCCTCATTTCCTTGATTCCGATATAAGTCGGCTAAGTTAACATAGGCAGGTGCAAAAATTGGCTCAATGCTGATTGCTTGCAGATAATGTGCTTTGGCTTCCTCTGGTTTTTGTAGAGTAAGGGCGAGATTACCTAAGTTGGTATGTGCGTACCCGCGCTCAGCTTGATACAGCTGGGTTTGTTTATATTCATTAAGGGCTTTATTCAGGCGCTCAGAGTCTGGTTCATTCAATCCACTTGGAAAAGCCTCCATTAGCATAGGCGCTAAGGCGCGGGCTGCTTCTGCTCTTATGGGAAGGTGCGTGTCATCAAGCAGTGGATTGAGCATTCGCCAGCGTTGGTTGATGTCAAAAGGCATTGCCGCTTCAATAGCTGCTTGGCGTTTCAGCGGCTCAGGATCTTTTACTGATCGCGCAATCGCAACTACGGCATTGTTATCGGGGCTGCTTGCTAAACGGCTCAGTGCCGATGCGCGAATAATGTCAGGAAATGATTTGTCTTGCACAATTTTTGTCAGCATGGCTGATGCATTGGGTAACCCATTATCAGCGACATGGAACGCCTGTGAAAAGTGCTCTTTGCCTAAATGTGCCGAATTTGGGTGCCAGTTTCGTATCTGCTTTACTGCCCACTGAGGTGTTTTATCTTCATGGCAGCTATTACAGGCATTGGGTGCATTGGTTTTAAGAGTTAGGTCTGGACGAGGTACGCGAAAACTATGATCGCGTCTGGCATCAACTTGCATGTACGTAGTAGCGGGCATATGACAATCAACACATTGGCTACCTTCACTTTCGAGTTTATGACCGTGGTGCTCGGGTGTATCGAAATCGACTTGGCTGTGACACTGTGTACAGGTTTGGTTGCCGGGTAGTTTTAGCTTTCCTGAATGCGGGTTATGGCAATTACTACAGGTTACGCCTGCATTAAACATTTTACTTTGTAAGAATGAGCCCCACACATAATTTTCATCCCACACTTGGCCATCAACATGATAGAGCTCAGGCGTAAGCAGCGATCCGCGAAAATCCTGTAAAAAGCTATGGGGATCACTTCGGTCGTTAAGTTGCGAACGACGAGCATGACACGTTGCACAGACTTGAACTTGGTCGCTTTTTACGAGAGGTTGCACGCTTTTCATGCTGCCGTCTTTTTGGGTAGTGAACAACGGCGTTTGCGTATTTATATTGTTAGCAAAGCCTTTATCTGTTCTTTTTTTATCACCATTTGCCCATTTTAAGTGTTCAGTTGTATCGCCATGGCACGCTTTACAGCTGACGTTGATAGCGCTGTAGGTTGAATTAAAGCGGTTGGTGTTAAGATCGAATTGCTTTTTAAATTCAGTTGAATGGCAATCGGCACACATGTGATTCCAGTTTTGTCCTTTTTGTGACCAGTGAAATAAATCATGTTGTTTTTGCTCAGGATGAAGCACAAACCAGCGCTGCCCGCCGTTTTCCTTACTACGAGAATCCCACGCAAACGGAAAAAGCTGAATGTGGCCTCCTCCCATATCAAACATATATTGCTGCAGTGGCTCGTAACCAAATGTATATAAAACGGGATAGTCAGTCAGGGTGCCGTTAAGGTTTGGCATAGCAATAAATAGCTGTTGGTCGCGTGTATAAAAGCGTGCTTTTTGATCTTGGTATTCAAGTGTTTGATCATCAAAGTTGCCAAGCACTGTGGCCGGTGTGGCTTTTTCCATTGCATGAAAATGGTGTGATGTTTGCCAATCCTCGACCTGACTTTGATGACAATTAATACACGCAGGTTCTGCGAACACTTTCACAGCAACGAGACTGATAAAAATCCAGATTAGGCGCATCACTGAACAATTCCTTTTTTTTTTTAGTAAACCTATTAATGAGTTATATCAGTTTGAGCTGCATAATCAAAGTACAGTATTAAATTAAAAACGCCCTGCTTTTTAAGGACAGGGCGTTTAGGGAAGTGCTTTATTCTGCTGCTTGTTTACGTGCTTTTAATTTTGCAGCATGGTCAATTTCAAATTCAGGCATGTCTTTATTACCCTTCATTAAATAGTTATCCATCCAGCGCATTAATCGTAAGCTGTAATCGTATTGAGCAGCCACTTTTCGGTTGCCGTGGCCTTCGCCTGGGTAATACACCAAACGCACATCTTTACCTTGTACTTTCATGTAGCGATATAGCTCCATTGATTGAGCAGGGTGTACGCGAGGATCATCTTTACCGTGCATAATAAGTAGCGGTGTTTTAGATTGACCAGCCCAATATATTGGGCTGCGCTCTAAGTACCACTGCCATTTATCCCACGGGTAAGAACGCGCGTGAACAAGGTTCATTTCATTCGAAATATCAGTTGTACCAAACTTAGAGAGTTGATTTGAAACACCCACAAACATGACGCTGGCAGCAAAGTGCTCGGTGAGCTTAGTTGCAGCCCATGCAGAGGCATAACCACCGTACGAGCCACCGGTAATACCCACACGTTTGCTATCAACTAATCCCATTTCAACTAAATGGTTTTTAAAGTCGACAAGGTCATCAAACTCTTTACCTGCATAGTCGTTTTGGCCAAGCTTAGAGTAGTCAACCCCTTTACCTGTTGAACCGCGGTAGTTTGGATAAAACACTGCATAGCCGCGTGCTGCACCCATTTGCCCTGGGCGAGAGTAATTGGTTAACCAGCCATTTTTGTCATGACTTTCAGGCCCACCATGCACCGACATAATGAGTGGGTAACGGGTTCCTTCTTGGTAATCTAGTGGGTAAATTAGTACCCCTTCAATGTCTACACCGTCGCGCGCTTTTAGCGAGATAGTCTCTTGCTTTGCAAAGCGTTTATCGCTTAACCAGCTGTTTGAATCGGTTAAGCGGGTGGCTTTATTACCGCGAATAATAAAGACTTCGTTCGGGTGCTGCGCCGTATTAGCGCGAACAGCAAGTGTTTTGTCTGAGTCAGATACGCTTAGGTTTGTGGCAATAAATTTGCCTTCTTGGATAATCTTTTTGTACTTATTGCTACCAGTTTTAATACTCGCAATAAAGCTTTCAGTGCCCACATTGGCTATAAAATTAAGTGTATTGCGTTTATGAGACCACTCAAAGTCAACAACATGCCCCATAAAGTTTGGCAGCCACTCAGTGATTTCGGCTGTATCAGTGTCGGCTATAAATAAGCGACCTGTGGCTGGGTCGTGTTTGTCTTCGGCCCCTAAAATAGCAATATATTTACCATCGGCAGACAGCTCAGCATCGCCTAGCTTGCCTTCTGTTTTAAAAGACAGAGTGACTTCATTGCTTGCAATATCATACAAGTGCCACATTGATTTAGTGTATTTATCATCAATAAGCGCTGTTGGTTGGGTTTTAACAAGTAGTTTTTGACCATTTGCAGACCAATTCATATCACTGACGTAGTCATTTATATTCAGTGCTGTAGGCTTTAATGGGGTGTTAGAGTTCGCTAAATCGACAATAAACAGCGCTTTATTATCCAGACCTAATTCATAAACTTCAGCCATAAAACCAAGTTTTTTTAGTTCTTTTTCAGACTTGTCTTTTGCTGGTAATGCCAAAATAGCCACATGTTGGTTATTTGGGCCTAATTTATAGCTTGAAATAGATGTGCCTTTTAACGACAACACTTTTTGCGCTTGGCCACCATCAACAGGGATTTGGTACAGTGAGGTGTATTCGTCATCATTCAATTTAGCTAAAAAGTACACCGTTTTGCTGTCGTTAGACCATTGAATGCTTTTGATATTGACCTTACCTGTAATGTAAGGACGTTCAACACCTTTGTCGTCAACAATGAAAAGCTCACTGTAATTGTGGCCATTTTTATCTTTATATAATGTGCGCGGGACCGAGCGTGTAAAGGCAACATTATCGCCATCTGGGCTGACACTGGTTTGAACGACAGATTGAATCAATGGGATATCATCAATCGTGATAGTATCGTTGGCTACAGCAAATGTGCTAGACAAACCAACGGCTAAGGCTAAAACTGACTTTAGCATAGTGTTTTCCTTCGCTTGTTTTATTATTGTCACCGATTATAGCAATATGAAACAGGATTAGTAACGAATGCGGTTAATGACTATACCGAATGCCTAAATAGAAGCGACGACCATTTTTGTATATGCCTGTTGGAGCATACTGATTGCGCTCATAGGTATAGGTTGTTTCATTGGTGAGATTGATAGCATCAAAAATAATATCAAACTGTGTTGTCAGCTTAATAGTTAAGTTACCATCGAGTTGCCCAAAATTGTCCATTCTCTTGAATTCGAACTTATGTTTTATTATTTAGTTTTAAGTGCTTAGTTGCATACACAGAGCACTTAACGGGTGTCAAACTAACGCAACGTATAGCGTGTTAGTATTAATGAGTTAAATTTACTTATTGTTTTTTAGATAATTAAATAGCGGACATTCACAACTTTCAGATGAAAAAGTGGACAAATTTAAAAACGATTCGATACTGATTAAAAGAAGCTGAGAATAAACACAAAGAAGGAAATTTTAAATTGTCGCGGGGCACCTACATATTTTGTTTGTATCAGTTATGCAGTAACCTCGTTTTTAATGCGAAGCTTTAATCCTTGGCGAATTTGGTTTTCTTTAGAAGGGGTGTTTTCTTGACTTTACAAGCTTGCTTACGGCTGCCAATAACCAAAAAGCCCGAGTAAACTCGGGCTTATATAAATTACAAACTCTTTTTCGGTGGCAGCGCAACGTTGGCGAAAATTAAACCCGCTACTAACGACATAAAAATCAAGAATGTTTGCTGACCTATGTGCTCGGCGTACACAAAATCTTGACCTTCAATCAGCGAGTTTAGGCCAATGTAGGTCTTGCTCCCCGGGACTAACACGATTAATCCTTGCATGGCGACGATAGAAGCAGGTGCATTCGCAACACGGTTAAACAGGTTACTAAAAATACCAACCGATAATGCCCCTACAAATGTACCCAAGGTGTAGTCAAGATACATTGCTGAGCCAATGCTTGTACCATATGCAATAAAACCTGATGCAATTGACCATAGCGCATGTTTAAGCTTGGTTCTAAATATCACGATTAAACTGCTACATAACATGAAAATAGCCAGCCATGCGGTCCACTTGGGTAATGGTTCTGGTTGCACAAAATCGGCTTGTCCGAAAATCGCAAACCCGATACCAATACCAATAAAAGCTCCAAAATAGAGTTTAAACAGCAACATAAAGGAATCCATGACTCTGGCTGTTCCCGACACCAAATGCCTCGCTGCAAGTTCGGCAAAGCCTAACGCTAAAGCAAGCCCCGGTATAAACACAATAATGGCAGAGAGAACAACTAACCGAATATTAATTTCGGCATCGAGGTACACACTCACTGCACACGCTAAAATAGCGGAAACAATGGCCACTAATGGTTCAAGCATATGAGCAACGCGCTTAGAACGTGTTGACCAAAGAACAAATAAATACACCACTAAAGTCAGCAGTGCAGACCAAAATACATCATTCCAACTGGTGCCCATTAGCATTGCAAATGCACCACCTGATGTTGCAAACGCAACGCCAGTGGTAAATTTGTTGTAAGGGTTTGGCATGGTGTAAATAATGTCGAGCTGTTTATCAACCTCTTGCAAGGTTAACTCGCCATTGAGCATTTTATTTACCAGATCATCGGTATCAGCAAGCGAGCCTAAGTCATGATCACCCGGATCAACGCGTGCAACATGGGTGTATTCTTCTTCGTGGCCATCTGTCCAGATCACAAACGTCACTGAAGTAGGCGACATGACGAAGGAGGATTTTAGGCCAAGATATGTTGCGACTTCCATTAAGTGCGCTTCAAGTCGATATGCTGGTGTGCCATATTTATGGAGCATTTTACCCAGCTTAACGATAAATTTTCGTTTTTCAGTAAACGTTGCGTTTTTCAAAGGCGTTTTGAACCAAAGGTTAAATTGTTCAGTTAAGGATAGACCAAATTTCAATAAGATATAGTCTGCAAAGCAGACTATAAAGCTTAAATTTACCAGCGCGATTTTAGCGACAAACGCTACTATGTCTAGTGTTATTTAGGGGTAATTTACTTATTTTTTGCTTCAATCCATTGCGCCATATATTGTGTTGAACGCATTGTGTGATGTTTCAGCATTTGCCCTGTGAAATTGTTGTGTCTATGGCTTATCAGTGACTCACTGACGTGTTCAATTTTAGCCATTAATTGCGCTTCAAGTTTTGATTTATCATAATATTTTTGCAATAACTGTTTGCCATATTGCTGAGCTTGAATAAACGCAGATTCATCTTTGTAAAGTGCTACGGCGGCGTCGGCAAATTGCTCTGCATTTTCGCAAACTGTACCTGGCCACGGCTCGTTTAGGTGCATGCCTTCACTGCCAATTGGGGTGGTGACACTCGGCGTTTGCATGATCATCGCTTCCAGTAACTTACCTTTAATACCGGCACCAAAGCGCAGTGGTGATAAGCATACGCGAGCATCTTCCATCACTTTATAGGCATCATCTGCCCAGCCTTTTATTAAAAATCCTGTTTTAGGGTTATTAAGTGCCGTTGCTTTAGGCGGTGGGTAAGAGCCATAAATATGTAATTCGGCGTCAGGTAATTGCTTGCGGATCAACGGCCAGATTTGTTGTAAGTAAAGGACTGCATCCCAATTTGGGGCATGGCGAAAGTTACCAATCGTCATAAAATGCTGGCGCTCATTAAAGGGTTTTGTGTTGGTCGGAAGCGCTTTTAAGTCGACTAAAAATGGCAAGTGATGCAATAACGCACTATCAACGTTGAATACATCGTTTAGTAATTGCATTTCATAGTGCGAGATGATCAAACTAATATCTGAGCGCAAAATAGCAGCTATTTCACGTTTGGCAATATCACTGTGTAAGTCTGCAAAGCTGAATGCACGTCCTGCTTTATGTGCCTCGTGGCGAGCGTTTCTTAAGCATTGCAAGTCTTCTGTGTCGAGGATTTTTAATGCATTGGGACAGTATTTATCTACACGCCAACCAAATTGCTCTTCCATCATGAAGCGATCAAACATCACGATATCGGGATTATAAGCTTGTACATACTGATCAAAGCTGGCGCAGTTTAGGGCAATGACTTGGCTGGTTATGCCTTCGTTTGCAAGGTCAATCATGTGCTCTGTTTTTTGCGCTGGGCTGGCAAACTCGACCTGCCAGTTTTGTGCTCGAAAGGCGCGCAATAGCGACATCATGTGGGTGCCGGCGGCAGAGGAATTTGGCTCTGGCCATACATAGCCGATCACTAACACTTTTTTCATTGACTTGAGTCTCGTATTTGTAAATTGACATCCACCAAAGTGCGGACAGGTGGTGTCGATTGATTAAGAAGTTCTTTTAAAACTTGGCAAGTGCGCTTACCAATTTCATCGGCATTTATTGCAATGGTTGAGAGCGATGGTAGCATTAATCGCGAATCTTCAAGATCATCAAAGCCAACAACTTTAATGTCTTTGCCCGGTTCTAATCCATGTTGGCGCATTGCTTCAATGGCACCATAAGCAATCACATCGTTAAAGCAAATAATCGCTTTGATATGTGGGGATTTTTTGATCAAACTGTTGAATGCTTCGCGGCCACCTTGACGATTTGTTTGTGCCTGAATAACACGTTTGTCTTCGCTTATATTAAATTGTTTAAGCGCCGATAAAAAACCACTCAGTCGCTCATGGTAGTCTGATATTTCATCTACACCACCTAAAAAAGCAATTTCTTCAATACCTTGCGATAGGATATGGCTGGTAGCAATATGAGTGCCTTTTTTGTTGTCGGGTAAAACGCACGGTGCAGCCGAAAAGGGAACCTCACGCATTATATTAATTACAGGAAAGCCGCTATTAATCAGGTCATCTTGCCAGCTTTGTTCGGTGCCAGGGGCCGGGCACATAATAAAAGCAGACACATTGTATTCTTTTAGAGTTTTTACAACTTGCTTTTGTCTTTCTACACATTCGGCAATATTTACCAACATAGGCAACATCCCTAAATCGTAAATATGCTTCTCCAAGCCTACTGCTAGTTGCGCTGAGTAGGGGTTGGTTAGGTCATTAATTACCAGTGCGACAAGATTCGAGCGCTTACTTCGAAGTGCTGCGGCGTCTCGGTTATATACATAACCAAGCTTATCGATGGCAGTCAGCACTTTTTCTTTACTTTTATTACTGACTTTATCACTGTTAGTGAGAACCAAAGACACGGTAGATTTTGATACTTGCGCTTCTTTGGCTACGTCCCAAATAGTGACTTTGCCCGTTGATTTTTTCATTTTTGTCTAGCGAAAAGTAGCGAATATAGTGTGCTTATATTAGCGTAATTTAGTGATTTAAGTCACTGATTAGCTGCCAAAAGAGTCGAAACTCTTTATAAAATGTCTTAAACTATTTTCTTAGTCGGAAATAAAAACGAAAAAAGGAACTAACATGAAAGCATTAAAATTGCTTTTTACGCTGATGATTGGCGTGTCAGTTTGTACTTCAAGTTTTGCCAATGAAGGGTATCAAACACCTTCACCTGCCTTGGCTTCGGTTGTTGATGCTAAATTAGCCCCCAGTAGTTATTTATCAAATGATGCCGAGTGGTTGGCATTATTTGATAGAAAACGTATTGATACCCTGCAAGATCTTGCGAAAGAAGAACTAAAACTCGCCGGAATTAAACTCAATCCTGCCAATTTTTCGCGCTCACGTGAGCGCGCTATATTTACGTCTCTGGTGCTAAAGCATGTTGAAACAGGGAGTGAAATTACGGTATCGGGTTTACCCAATGGTTTAATTCGCTCGCCCAGTTGGTCAAGTGATAGTCAATACTTAGCCTTTGTGATTGAACAAAAAAATAGTGCCAATTTATGGGTTTATAACGTCAGTACAAAACAAGCAAGGCAACTTAGTGATACGCCGTTAAACTCAGTATTAACGCGTACTCCTTACATGTGGTTACCCGATAGCAGTGCTATCGTTGCAAATGCGGCTGTTAATTTAGGTAAAACTCGTTTAACCAATGACAGCACGGCTGTCGTGCCGGTAATTCAACAAAGTACAGGTGAAAAAGCACCTGCGCGCACTTATCAAAATTTATTAAGCAGCCCCTTCGATGAAGCGCAGTTTAAGTTTTTTGGCCAAAGTCAGCTTACTTATATTCCATTGAGCGGCCAAGCGCAGCCAATTGGTCAAGCTGGGTTAATTAAGTCGTTTTCAGTATCGCCCGATTCAACCAATATTTTGGTGGGTATGATCGATGAGCCTTTTTCGTACCAAGTTCCATACCAACGCTTTGCTGCTACATGGCAAATTTGGGGAATGCGCGGTTACACCTTGGCTGAGCTGGCAAAACAGCCGCTAGCCGACAATATTCCCCAAGGTTACGACAGCGTTCGTACTGGCCGTCGAGATTTTCAGTGGCGTTCAGACCAAGGTGCCGAAGTCATTTGGGCAGAAGCACAAGACGGTGGCGATATGAAAACAGATGTAGCGCACCATGACTACCTTTATAGTCTGCGCGCTCCGTTTAAACGTGAACCTAAGCTATTTGCTAAAGTTGAGCGTCGCTTCGACTCAATAGAGTGGGGCAGTAACAATGTTGCCTTATTATCTGAATGGCGTTTTAGCGACAGACAAATACGCACATTTGTTATACAACCTCGAAATGCCGATAAAAATCGCGTGCTCTTTTCTGAGCGCAGTTACAATGATGCTTATAAAGATCCGGGTTACCCAATCTACGAGAAAAACGACTTAGGTGAAAGTGTCATCAAAGTGGTTGGCGGTCGTTATATTTATTTCCGTGGTAATGGGGCGTCTGAGCAAGGAAATATCCCATTCTTAGACCGTTACGATGTAAAAACAAACTCAACAACCCGTGTTTGGCAATCAGCTGCACCTTATTACGAGCGTGTGCGTGCGATGTTAGACGATGAAGGCGAGCGTTTGATCACCATACGTGAATCAAAAACGGAGCAACCAAATTTCTTTATTCGTGATTTAGATAACGACAAACTCACTCAATTAACTACGTTTGAGCATCCTTACCCTGAATTTAAAGGCGTAACTAAAGAGCTTATTCGTTATAAAAGAGAGGATGGTGTTGAACTGAGTGGCACACTTTACTTGCCGCCGGGCTATGACAAAACCCAAGGAACGTTACCAGTACTGATGTGGGCTTACCCGCTTGAATACAAAGATAAAGCGGTGGCATCGCAAGTGCGCGAATCACCGTATGAGTTTACTTACATTGGGTATTGGGGGCCTATGCCGTACCTTGCAAAAGGGATTGCGGTATTTGATGACCCTAAAATGCCAATTGTAGGTGTCGATGGTAAAGAGCCGAATGACCTTTTCCGTACTCAGCTCGTATCGAGTGCGCAAGCCGCTGTTGATGTATTGGTTGAAAAAGGCATTGCCGATAAAGACAAAATAGCGATTGCTGGTCACTCGTATGGTGCTTTTATGGTGGCTAATTTACTAGCACACAGCGACTTATTTAAAACGGGTATTGCCCGCAGTGGTGCTTACAATCGCACATTAACGCCATTTGGTTTTCAAGGTGAAGAACGCGACTTTTGGCAAGCTCAAGATGTGTATGCAGCAATGTCGCCATTTTTCCATGCTGAGAAAATCAATGAACCTATGTTGATGATACACGGCCAAGAAGATCCAAATTCAGGCACGTTCCCAATGCAAAGCGAGCGCATGTACGCCGCATTAAAAGGCCTTGGCAAAGAGGCTCGTTTAGTTATGTTGCCTTATGAGGCGCACGGCTACCGTGCCCGTAAGAGCTTATTGCATGTGCTTTGGGAGCAAGAGCAATGGCTAGATAAATACTTATTAAGTGATGAAAAGGAAGCCAAGCCAGTTGCTGCTGAAGGTGTCACTCAGTAATTAGCAAAATACGTATATTAAGAATCCCCGCCTTTTAGCGGGGATTTTTTTGAGAGGCTAAAGCTGAAGTTAATAGTGGTCAGTATTACCAATTACGATTTAACGAGTTTGAGCTGCCTAGAATTAATTGTTGAAAAAATAATGCCGCTTAGAAAGCGGCATTGACTCTTTAATTGTTATTTACATAAAGTTGTAATCTAAACGTATGCCAATGCTACGCTCGGGTAAAAAATCTATGTATTTTTGAGCGGTTGTTCTATTACTACGACTTCGATCTCTTTTATACTTAATCGCATCATTATCGAAGACATTATTTAAGTGAACGCTTAATTTCACGTTTTCGTTGACCTCATAACGAGCTGATAAGTTAAATACTTCATAACCAGGGACTTCATCTCCAGGTTTGGTATCAAAGTGCGTGTTGTATTTACCATATGCTGAGACGTCACCACGAATAAAGAATGGCTTGTTATTAATGTCAAATTCCTTATCAATTGCGATATAAGCATTATATTTAGGCACCATCGTCATTTCTTGACCTTTAACGCCACCGATTGTTTCATTATCTTCAGTAAGTTCAGAGTTGGTATAAGAGGCATTTACAATTAATGCTATAGTATCTGTTAAGCTTGCTTTTGACTCAAACTCAAGCCCTCTTGAACGTGCTTTTCCTGCATTTGCGGTATAAGAGAACCCACAAGAATCCATGTAAATACTCGTCTTAATATCACTCCAGTTTATTTGATAAATAGCAGAGCTAAAGTTGAACTTACCATCGAATAATGAGCCCTTTAAGCCAACTTCATAGTTATCGATTGAATCAGATGTGAAGCGAGCTTTACGATTCTTAGCGTTAACATCATTTATACACGCTGCGGCTAGTGGGCTATTGTTACCGCCTGGGCGGTATCCTTCAGAGTAAAGAGCATAAATTGAATAATCATCAGTAGGTTGCCAAGAAGCGCTAAATTTAAAGCGATTTCCTTGTTCTTCACCGCCTATCAGTGTTTTATCGTTTGACCACACACCAATTTCTTCAGTGCGTTCAAAATCTTCTAAATTGAAATGGCGAATACCCGCATTTAACTCAATATTGCCAAAATCGTCTGTTTCAATTTGGTACGCTACATCTGCAAACAGCGCAAACTCTTTTGCCCACTCGCTGAACACATGATAATTCCAAATTTTATTAGGATCGTCAAAGTTATCTAAACCGATTTGCTGGGCATCGTCCCCCCACCAGTAAAGTGCAGCAGCTGCTGTCCTGTCACCGCTTTCAATATATTGCCATTGATGACCTGGAGAGTCAGGTCGCCATGATTTATCCCAATAAGCACCGACAGTCCAACTTAAATTGCTATTTAAATCGAAGTTTTGAAGCCTAATTTCATGGGTAACGCGGGACAGCTCTTGATCGTTTATTATCCATGTTTTAAACATATCAGAAGCATCTAAACGAGACCAATCATCCAGCGAATCAGATTTTACTTTTCGGTATGAACCTGCATAAGTTAATGAAGCAACGTCGGCTATATTATCAACATCAACAGTTAAGCTATATAAATTTGTAGACTCTTTATCCCAACCATCGAGTAAATTATAGAGAGCATATTTATCATCAGCACCATGAATAAATCCACCACCTTGAATACAATCTGGGCGATTAAATGTCGGATCACATGTTATTTTAGTGTCTGAGATATCATAACCGTACTTAGCTGAAGCATCTTCATCATAAGATAATTCATAGTAATATCCTGGCTTTGAGGTATCTCCCAATGTTGCGCCATTAGCAGAATACTCATCATGCACATAGGTGAAGTTAAGTGCTAAATTATCAATTGGTTGCCATAATAATTGACTTCGAATAAAACTACTTTGACTTTTACTCTGTTGGCCTGTTGCTTGATTGACATAAGGACGGACATCGTTGGTTATATTACCTGTCACTCTTAATGCAAGGGTATCGTCTAATAGAGGTACATTAACACCTAAAGATAAGCTGCTGTCAAAACCATCTACATTATTTTCACTTGAGCCTTCAATCGTACCAAATAACTCAAATTCATCTAATTGTGGTTTTTTAGTGATAACGCGAACCGTACCACCGATTGCATTCGAACCGTATAATGTACCTTGTGGGCCGCGTAATACTTCAACTCGCTCAACATCTGTGAGGTTTGTAAATTCATACGGGATATCATCAGTGAATATGGCTGTTGTATCTGGCGATGCGCTATTCCCTCCGCTTAACCCTCTTAAAATTAACTGACCACGAGGTGCTGCAGCACCAGCTAAAGTACGGTAAATATCAGATGCATCAAGGTAGTTTCGATTGGCAATCTCAACTGCAGATACCGCTGAAATACTCATAGGTATTTCTAGGATTGTTTCAAGTTTTTTACGCGAAGTAACCGTTATTACTTCTAGATTTTCCTCTTTTTCAATTTTATCTTCTGTATCCATGGCTATTGCTGGAACTGCATATAAATGACCTAAAATCACAGTGGTTAAAATAGTTTGTTTTGTTAATAGAGTGTTTTTCATTGATGTTCCCAGTGTTTTTTTTGTTGATATTCTATTAACGACGTTAATTTAAATATTGGTATTGTTCAATCTATTTAACCCTTTTTTGGGGAATTGTTTTTCTAATTGGTTTTTATTCTGGAATTAATTATGTCTTTTTGTTTATTTTTACATGCTAAATAATGAGATTGACCAACGTGTATATTGTTTTTGTGAGTCGTTAGTCGTGCTTACGGAATTGCTCATCAGGCAATGGTCTTTTTTAGGTGATGAGTTTTTTTAATTGTTCTCTCAAACTGCACATTCGAGTCTTTCTTCAATTAAATTATCCCGTCAGATAAAGCTACAGAGCACTCATAGGTATTTTACAGAGAAGGTAAAAGCTCAGCGCAACAAGTTTGCAGTGATCACAGGGGTCATTGCTGTTTAGGTAAAATACTAAATTCAGTTTCACGCGGAAAATTAGTTATAGTGTCTGTACTTATCGAAGCTATAAAGTAGAGCTGAGTTTAGTTGACTGAAGATGAAGCGCTTGTGCAATAGCCATCGCTATCCCAAGAAATGGAGTCCGATACAATGACTACTCGTGGTCGCGCTGTATGTAATAATGATCTGGCTTGATTATTTGCTGCAATAGAATGTGTTGCCCAAGCTAATGATATAGGCTTTTTGGTAGCTTATATTTTAGTAACGAAGATCGTGGGATAACTAGCTCCCTATATTAATATTGCATTACCAGTTTTCATGAGCTTTAGCGCATTGAAATGTGAGTAATCGCGTGTTTGTTTGCTTATTTAATTGAATGTGTTTAAATCGCTTTCCTATTTTTCAGTATTCATGATGTGATTGGTTTATGCTCGATTTAGCAGTACTTGCGGTTTTTATTCCTACCTTCTTTTTTGTGTCTATTACACCAGGTATGTGCATGACTTTAGCGATGACTCTGGGTATGAGTGTGGGGGTAAGGCGCACATTGTGGATGATGGTGGGTGAAGTGCTGGGCGTGGCAACGGTGGCAATTGCGGCTGTTGTGGGGGTTGCCAGTATTATGCTTAATTATCCTGCGTTGTTTGCGGTACTAAAATATGTTGGCGGTGCGTACCTTATTTATCTTGGAGTCAATATGTGGCGCGCAAAAACCAGTTTTAAGCCCGAAAATGAAACCGAGCAGCAAATAGGGCGCGGACAACTGTTTTCACAAGGTTATATCACTGCCATCGCAAACCCAAAAGGGTGGGCGTTTATGATTTCACTCTTGCCCCCTTTTATAAATGTAGAATTAGCCGTTGCCCCGCAGCTTGCTGTATTAGTAAGCATTATTATGCTGAGCGAGTTTATCTGTATGTTAATTTATGCCACGGGTGGTAAAAGCTTGAGGTTATTTTTAGATAAAGGCGACAATTTAAAATGGCTAAATCGTATTGCCGGTGCGCTTATGATGTGTGTAGGTGTTTGGCTCGCACTTGGATAATACCCACGCGCTTATTTTAGCGAATTGGTATTATCCATACTGGCCTTAATCAACAAATTCAACCTGTTTCGATACATCATTAAAACAGTGTTTTATGGTTTCTATCGCTGTTTTGGTTTTTGCAGCTAAGCTGTCTCTTGCTGGGGTAACTGCATACACGGTGTAGTTTGGCATGGCCCATTCGGGCGCGATTTCGATGAGTTCTTTTGTTCTTAATAAGTGCCTCACTTCAGGCTCTGGCAACACGCCATAACCGACCCCATCACAGACCAGCGCAATTAAACTTTGCATGTTATTGACGTTTATTTTTGCCTTGGGCAGCGGTTTACTTTCAAGCGTTAGTGGATTAAATGCATTGCTGTCGGCGTATGTATGTGAAATACGGGAGAACTGATGTAAATCATCCCAACTGACTTTTTTAAACTTAGCGATAGGATGATCTCTGTGGGCGCAGAGCTTTAACGGCCAGGTTGCGAGCTTTCGTGCAATCAGATTTGAGTTTGTTAATGGGCCTATTGCAATGGCTAAATCTGCGCCACTTTTTATCATATCGATTGGCTCATCAGTTAAAATTAACTGAATACGTAAATCATCAAACTCGTTTATTAGGCGCTCGAGCGGTTCACTTAAAAGCCCTCCACCAAAACCGACGGGGGCGACTAACTTTAATTCGCCACTGGGTTTACTTTGTAAGTGTTGTAATTGCGTGCTGGCTTGATCTGCAAGTGCCAGCATCTTTAAACAGCTTTGATAATACAAATGACCGGCTTCGGTCAGCGTCAACTCTCGCGGGCTGCGATTAAATAAACTTAACCCGATTTCCTGTTCTAATTGCTTTATATGTTGGCTTACAGCCGATGTCGTCATTGATAACTCAGCAGCAGCACTGCTCATATTGCCTGTTTCAACAGTACGAGAAAATACGCGTAGTGTTTTGATTAGCTTGGAATTCATTGTTCAGGCCTTCTTAATTCAGTTTTAAGAAATCGTAAATTGTTAAAACGGGGACTTCTCATTAATATTGCAAACGCTAATTATTATCATTTATAAACAAAAAGTCACGGAGTATTATTATGACGAGGGTTGTTCCTTCTGTTTTACCTCTCACCGCTGCTGTCTTAGCAGGCCTATCTCATTTTGCATACGCTGATGATAAAAAACAAGACATGGAAGTGATTGTTGTTTCTGCATCTGGGTATGAGCAAATGCTAAAAGAGGCACCTGCAAGTATTAGCGTGATTGATCGTGAGCAGCTAGAAAAGCGTTTTTACCGTGACTTAACAGATGCCATGACCGACGTACCCGGTGTGGTTGTGACCGGTGGTGGTGATAGAAAAGATATCAGTTTGCGTGGTATGGCAAGCCAGTACACTTTGATTTTAATTGATGGCCAACGTCAAACCTCTCGCGAAACTCGTCCAAACAGTGATGGTCCAGGTGTTGAAGGGGCATGGACACCCCCTATTTCAGCCATTGACCGAATTGAAGTTATTCGTGGCCCTATGTCATCACTGTATGGCTCTGATGCCATTGGTGGGGTTATCAATATTATAACCCGTAAAACACCCGAAAAGTGGTATGGCGAACTGCGTTTAGACAGCACCATTCAAGAATCAAGCGAATCTGGCAACATTAATCAAGGTAGTTTTTTTACCGCGGGTGGCTTAATTCCAGAGTTGCTAGGAGTTCAGCTTTCTGGGCAGTTCTCTAAGCGTGATGAAGATGACTTTGTTGCTGGCTTTCGAGGTAAAGAGCAAAGCAATATCAAAGCGAAGTTTATTTTAACGCCATCAGATAATCACGAAATTATGTTTGAGGTGGGCTCGGCAAAACAAAAACTGGATGAAACTTTAGGTAAAACTGTCGCGCCTTTAGCGCAAGGTGAAAGCTGTGGCCGACGGGGGTGTCCTGAGTCGTCAACCACAGAGTACGACCAAGAAACTTATTCGCTTAGCCATAATGGCTTCTACGATTTTGGCTCATCGCGCAGCTATCTAAAATACGATAAGTTTGATAACACCTCGCGTGAAATGTATGTCGAAAATACCGACGCGCAAACAAGCTGGACACTGCCATTTACCAATCATAATGCAAGCGTTGGTGCGGCGTATTTAAAAGAAGAACTGGATGATTATACGAGTAATAGCATCAGTGATTTAACGCATGTGGAAAACGAGCAATGGTCGGTGTTTGCAGAAGATGAATGGTCTGCATCAAAGCAATTTAAACTGACCACAGGGCTTCGTTATGATCATGATGGTAACTTTGCGGGTCACTTTAGTCCGCGTTTATATGGTGTATACAATGCCACTAAGTCGCTGACTGTGAAAGGGGGGATTTCAACAGGCTTTAGAGCACCGAATATTCGCCAATCTACTCCAGCGTGGGGACAGGTAAGCCGTGGTGGTAATATTTATGGTAACCCAGACTTAATCCCTGAAAAGTCCGTAAACTACGAAATGGGAATTTATTATGATATCAGTCGCGATTTATCGCTCTCAAGTACGGTGTTCTACAACGAGTTTAAAGATAAAATTACGCGTATTTCTTGCCCATTAACGCAATGTACAGATGGTCCGAATCAGTTTGGTTCTCTGCCTACAACTTATATCAATGTTGATGAAGCAGTAACACAAGGGTTTGAGCTGTCGGTTTCTTACGAAATTACCAGCGAGCTTGATGTGAGTGCTAATTACACCTACACCGATTCTGAGCAAAAAACCGGTGAATACAAAGGCAGTCCACTTAATCAATTACCTAAACACATTTTACAAACCTCACTTAATTGGCGCCCGGTAGATAAACTAGGAACGTGGCTGCGTGTGCATTATCGCGGTGAAGAAAGCCAACCTACGACAGGTCCATCGCAAAGTAGCTTAATTGCGCCAGACTACACTTTGGCAGACATGGGGGGTAACTATGATTTAAGCCGACGAATTACACTTGGCTTTGGTGTGTATAACCTATTCGATAAAGAAATATCAGAGGCAGAGTATGGTTATGTAGAAGATGGTCGTCGCTACTGGTTGTCAGTGGGTGTTAACTTTTAAATGTGATGAGTAATATGAGTGTGGCGTAATTATGCCACACTCATATTTATCGAACGAGGTTGAGTGCATACCTGTGAGAGGTGAGTAACGATATAACTTACAGTGACATTGAAACCCAAAGCATGCACTCTAAAGTTAACGCAACTTATTTCAACTGAAATGCATCAGTTTTAAAATTTTGAGTAGCCAGCTGTTGTTTCAGCATCTGCAATTGTTGTTTGGGCTGCCATTCGCCTTTGAAAACCCAGTCAACAAGGTTGTTTTCTTCTATGTTTAGCTGTTTCGGTTGGAAGTTATCATCTAACCAAGCATACGGGGCTTTGTTATTGGCGAAGAAATAACGGGATCCCCAACGATTTGGTTGGTCTCTTTGCTTATCCGCATAGGTTTTTTTAAAGATAGGTTTATCGGCCAAGTTATCAGAAAACTGATTTCCTAATAAATAAAACTGGGCATCATAATGATGTCTGCCAAGCCAAAAGCCTTCTACGCCATTAAATTCACTATTAGCAACAACAAACTTTTGTTCGCTACTCAATTCGCCATCATGCCAAAGAGTCGCGGTTTGTTTTAAGTTGTAAAATTGAGAATGCTCAATGAGGGCGGTACCTCTTGGGCAAACCATATCTGTAGCCCCAGTGAAAGAGCAGTAAGAGTGGTAATAAAGACCCTCTTTTTTGTTCCAAAGACTCACTGTATCAGCACCATAGGCCTGTACGTCACATTGATGAAAGATGATTCTTGATGCGTTTTCAAAGCCGCGGATAGCAAACTGATGTTCAAGTGTGTTATGAATTTTTCCGTAATCATTGATAACGGAGATATTGGCAAGTGTTATGTCACTGCCAGTGATATTAACCACGGCAGCTCCCCAGTCACTGTCATTGTGTTCTCGCCAACTATTCCTCAACTGTGCGTAACGAATGATAGTATTAGCGGCGGATTCACCGACAATACTGAGGTTACTGCGGGTGATAAACAGTTTTTCGTTGTACTCACCAGCTGCAACAGTGATCACCACCTCTTTATAGGGGCTACTCGCATTAATTGCAGCTTGAATGCTGTTATAGGCATGCTTATTATTTTTTTCTACATGCATAAATGTGACAGGCTCGGTACCAATTGCAGGCGTCGCAGCAAAAACACTCTGCACAATAGATATCACAACGAGCAATGATAAAAATAAACGCATACTTGTCTCCTAAAGTGTGCTGTTCAGTATTGAGTTATCTATTGGAACGATGGCCCCTCGTTGTTGAATAACCTGTCCTGCAACGAGATTTCCAGCCTCTGCACAGCTTGCAATGTCATGGTCTAGCAACCAATAACTTAAAAACCCTGCATTAAATGAATCACCTGCTGCAGTGGTATCAACAACATTATCTACCAGTCTGGCATCATACTGATTGACAATACTGTGACTATTTTCACTGTATTGACAGCCCTTTTCACCGGTTTTAATGACCAGCTGCCTTACACCTTGTTGATGCAAGTGCTCACGACATTCTGTGAGGTTGTTAAAGCCCCAAATTTGGGCTTCATCTTCAAATGTCACCAAGGCTAAATCAGCAAGCTGATACATACGGTTGTTGCTCTGTTGGCAATGAGATTGAGATGCCCAAAGCGTTGGCCGGTGGTTACTATCGTAGATAATTTTAACACCATGAACTTTTAGAACAGCCAAAGCATTTAGTAAAACATTACAATCATCGATGGGCAAAATTGCGAGTGAAATACCCGACAAATAAACTGCATCGACCGCTTTTAACTGGCTAACAATATCAGCAAATTTAGCATGGCGAACGAGGTATTTTGCCGCAGAATCATTGCGCCAATATTGAAAAGTGCGTTCGCCATGGGCGTCAGTTTGGATCATGTATAAACCAGCATGCTTGTTACTGTCGGTTAATACGGTGTCACAGTTAACCTGGTAGTCTTGCCAGCGAGCAATCATTGCTTGGCTTAACGCATCCTCTCCCATCACAGTGACGTAATTGACATCAATGCGTTCGCTTGCCAATTTTTTCATGTAAATGGCTGTATTCATGGTATCGCCACCAAAGTTTTGTTGCATTTCGCCAAAAATAGCCCCTGACAACTCCACCATACATTCCCCAATAATGGCAATTTTCTTTTTTGACATTAGAGGGTTACTCCTTTTTTCCAGATGGCTACTTCGCGAATATCATTCACTTCATTACAGGTCGGTTTACCATTCACTACATCCACCAACAAATCGACAAATTCTTGATGAACTTCAGGCATGGATTTGCCATTCACCAGCACACCAGCATCGAAGTCGATCCAGCGGGTTTTCTTTTTCGCAAGCTCTGAATTAGTGGCTATTTTTAAGGTAGGCACAAAACCACCGTAAGGCGTACCTCGCCCGGTGGTAAAGAGCACAATATGACAGCCTGCAGCTGCAAGTGCGCTGGTGGCAATGGGGTCATTGCCGGGGGCGTTGAGTAAATTGAGTCCTGGAGTACTTAATCGTTCACCATAATCAAGCACTGCCTGTACTTTGCTGGTACCTGCTTTTTGAGTACAGCCCAACGATTTGTCTTCTAATGTAGTTATGCCGCCTTTTTTGTTACCCGGAGACGGGTTTTCATAAATGGGTTGGTTATGCGCTTTATAGTAACCTTTAAAATTATTTACCATGCTGACAAGCTGGTTAAAGGTGTCTTCATCTTTACAGCGAGACATTAGTAAGGTTTCTGCACCAAACATTTCGGGTACTTCGGTCAGTACGGTCGTTCCACCTTGAGCAATTAAGTAATCAGAAAAATAACCTAGCATTGGGTTTGCTGTGATACCGGATAAGCCATCACTGCCACCACACTCAAGACCAAACTTTACTTCACTCAGCAGACCGGGTTCACGTTTATCATGTTTAATTACATCGTAAATTTGTTCTAGCAGCGCGACACCATCTTCTACTTCGTCATCGGAATGTTGAGATATTAAAAATTTTATTCGATTCTCATCAATATCACCTAATCCCGCTTTAAAGGCGGCAAGCTGATTATTCTCGCATCCTAAACCGACAACTAATGCACCACCGGCATTAGGGTGTAATGCCATATCTTGCAGTAAAATTCTCGTGGTTTCTAAATCGTCACCTAACTGTGAACACCCAAATTGATGAGGAAATATATGAACCCCGTCAATGTCAAGAACGGGGTGATTTCGTAGAAACTCATCTTTCATTTGTTTGATCATACCGTTGACGCAGCCAACCGTTGGAATCAACCAAATTTCGTTACGTATACCAATTTCGCCATTCGCTCTGCGGTATATATTCACGGGTGGGGAGGGCTCAGCAGGAGCTTGACTGACAAATTCAGGCTGATATTGATACTCTAACTCATCATGCAGGGTCGTTTTAATGCTGTGGGTATGAACCCAAGCACCTTGCTTTATATCTTCAAGAGCAAAACCAATTGGAGCGCCATATTTTATAACACGGTCATCTTTTGAAATTGGCTTTAACGCAATTTTATGTCCTTTTTCGATGTCGTCTAATGCGGTGAACGAGAAGTCTTCAAACTCAATGTGTTCACCCGCACTAATTGGGCTCAGGGCAATAGCAACATCATCAGTATTATGAAGTCTTAATAACTGTGCCATGATTATAATTCCACTTGTTTTGATAGTGTCTCTTCAACAGAGGTCGTAAGCATGCTGTTAAGCTGTTCTGTTACTAGGTCAGTCAATCCTGTCAGTTCATTGAGATCCTTATCCCAATGCCACTTAGCGCCAAGCACACTGCTGACAAGCTCTTTCAATGTTATCGCACCATCTTGGTGCTGTTGCCAAATGGATTTGAATAAAGTGATCCACTCAGGACTATCTGAAAGCTCAATGGGTTGACCATTACGCTCGCCGCGGTAAAACAAAATTTGCCCCGCAATTGCTGTCGCAATAAGTGCTGGAACGGTTTTATTATCGACAATATATTGCTCTAACTGCGGCAGTAATCGCGTTTTAAATTTGGTCATACTATTCAGTGATATCGACATAAGTAAATGACAAATATACGGATTTCTAAAGCGATTAAGCACATCATTGGCAAATACCTGCAATTCATCTTTAGGTAAAGATAGTGTGGGAATAATCTCCTCAAAAATCAGTTTACTTACATATTTCTCGATTAATGGTGAGGCGAGCGCTTCGCCCACAGAGTCGATATTTGCCATATAGGCCAAAGGCACCATCGCAGTATGTGCACCGTTTAAAATAGCGACTTTACGTTGTTTGTAAGGGGCTATATCGTCAACAATTTTAATATTGACATCACTGCCTTCTAAACATAATACGTCAGCTAAATGTTGCGGCCCTTGAATAACAAATAAATGAAAATATTCAGCTGTGACCATGAAGTTGTCGTAGTAGCCAAATTGTTCTTGCAAGTGTTGATGTTCATCACGTGGGAAGCCCGTCACGATGCGGTCAACCAACGATGAGCAAAAATAATTATGCTCGTTAAGCCAGCTAACAAACTCGCTGGGTAAATCCCATAGTTGGCAGTACTTGAGGACAATTTCTTTTAATTTTTCACCATTATAATCAATTAGTTCACAAGGAATGATGATCATGCCGCGATCACTTGCACCGTTAAAGTGATTAAAGCGGTGAAATAACCATTGAGTTAATTTCGCAGGGAAGGCTTTTGCTGGCTTATCAGTGAGTGAGTCTTCGCTAATGTACTCGATGCCTGCTTCGGTTGTATTAGAAAAAATTAACTTCAGATCTTCACTTTCTGCGAGCTGTAAATATTTATCGAATTCTTTATAAATAGGAATTTCTTCGTTTACACAGCTAATAATGCGTTCATTAGATACCGATTCACCTTGCTCATTAATGCCTCGAATAATACTGGTATAGAGACCATCTTGAGTATTAAGTAGCGGTAATGTGTCGTAATCAATTGGTCTAATAATGGCGACACCCGCGTTTAAACCTGTTTGTTCATTTAATTTGTCGATTTGCCAATCCACAAAAGCGCGTAAGAAATTCCCCTCACCGAATTGCATTATAGTCGTCGGGTATTTGTTTTTATTGACGTTTTTTCTATTTAGTGTGTACATACATTTGACCCATTTTTAACCTTAATTGGCGTGTTGATTTTTACATCTTAGACATATTTGCCACCGGTGGCAAATAAAATTTGACAAATTGCCACCGGTAGCGAAGAATGGCTATTAACAACTTTGTGAATGTTTTTTACAACTTGTTTATTAAAGTGGTGTTAAAACAGGCATTCAAACTTTTGTATCATCTTATTTGAAGAGTCTGATACAGAGAGTTAACAGATAAAAAGGTTAATTTTATGACAACACAGCTATTCGATTTAAAGGGGAAAACGGCTTTAGTAACAGGCGCGAGCCGTGGCTTAGGAAAGCAAATTGCAATGGGATTAGCCGCTGCTGGGGCTGATGTGATCTGTAGCAGTAGTCGTGAGCATGGTTGCGAAGAAACTTGCAGCGAAATAGCTAAAAGCGCATCGAAAACATGGGATATTGCCGCTGATTTGAGCGATGCCAAAAGCGTGTCAGCATTAGCAGAACAGGCGTTGTCGGTTAATGATGGCATCGATATTCTGGTCAATGTGGGTGGCACCATTTTTAGAAGTCCCGCTATCGATTACCCCTACGATGAATGGCAAAAGGTGATAAAGGTTAACCTTGATGCCAGCTTTTTACTTGCTCAGGCATTTGCACCGAAAATGATCGAAAAGGGTCAAGGTAAAATTATCAATATTGCATCCATGCTGTCATACAGTGGCGGAATGACTGTGCCCGCTTACACAGCAAGTAAACATGCTATTGCAGGCGTTACCAAAGCCTTAGCAAATGAATGGGCACAATATAACATTCAGGTTAACGCGATAGCACCTGGGTATTTTAGAACAGATAACACGCAAGCGCTTCAGGATGATCCTGGGCGTAATAGCGAAATAGAAAAACGTATCCCAGCAGGGCGCTGGGGAGAAGCTGAAGATTTAATTGGTACCGCAATCTTTTTATCATCACGAGCCAGTGATTATGTCAATGGACATATTTTGGCAGTTGATGGCGGATGGTTAGCACGTTAGTAGGAAAATAAAACAATGAACACAGAAATTGAATCACGTTACGCAGTAGGCCCAAATGAAGTAAAGGGGTTTGACACTGAGCAATTGAGAAACGAGTTTTTAGTCGACAAATTAATGCAAGCAGACAAAGTGTATTGGCTTTATACCCACTATGAACGTTTTATGGTTGGCAGTGCAGTACCTTTAAATAACGCATTAACGCTTGAAACATTAGATAACTTAAAAGCGGCCCATTTTCTTGATGGTCGCGAATTGGGCATTATCAATGTTGGGGGCAAAGGTAGTATTACAGCGGATGGTGAAACTTACTCATTAGACTATAAAGATGCACTTTACTTAGGTCGGGGTAACAAATCAGTGTCTTTTCGCAGTGATGATGCTAAAAACCCAGCTAAATTTTACTTAAATTCAGCACCTGCGCATCACAGTTACCCAAATAAACACGTTACTAAACAAGATGCTAATGTACTTCATTTAGGAAGTTTAGAGACATCGAATGAGCGTAATATCAACCAAATGCTTATCAATACAGTGGTACAAACGTGTCAACTGCAAATGGGCTTAACTGAACTTAAGCCCGGTAGTGTGTGGAATACCATGCCAGCTCATCAACATGATCGTCGTAACGAAGTGTATTTTTATTTCGAAATACCTCAAGAGCAAGCGGTCTGTCACTTTATGGGTGAGCCAACAGAAACGCGGCATTTATGGATTCATAATGAGCAAGCTGTGGTCTCGCCACCGTGGTCAATCCATTCTGGTGCAGGGACACAGAATTACAGCTTTATCTGGGGGATGGCTGGTGAAAACTTAGATTATGACGACATGGACAAGTATCAACCGCAACAATTGAGATAGTCCACATTTAACAGAACACACAATGAAGAAATAATAATGAATAGAAATCTTCTTTACAGCGTTTTCGTGGTTTTTACGCTTGGTTTTATAACCAGCTGCAGCAATGACAACAAAACCACACGCTTGACGCTTGCCCACACGCTGGATACCCGGCATGTGGTGCATCAAGCGATGGAGTATATGGCAAAACGTTTAGATTACTATTCCAACGGAAGTATGGAAATAGTGATCTATCCCGGTGGTCAATTAGGGTCAGAACGAGAGCTTATCGAGTTGCTACAAATAGGTAGTCTCGCTATTACCAAAGTGTCTGCGAGTCCGCTTGAGGGTTTTGTGCCAGAAATGAAGGTGTTTGGTATTCCTTATCTGTTTAATGACAGTGCGCATTTTTGGCGCGTATTAAACAGTCAGTTAGGTCAAGACATGCTTGATAAAGTATCTTCAGCAAGACTCAAAGGGTTAGGTTATTACGATGCAGGCAGCCGAAGCTTTTATACGACCCAAAAACCCATTCACACGCCTGAGGATTTAATTGGTCAGAAAATTCGTGTATTAAATAGCCCCACGGCCGTTGCGACGGTACAAGCTCTGGGCGGTGCTGCAGCACCTATTGCGTGGGCTGAGCTGTATTCGGCTCTGCAGCAGGGGGTTGTTGACGGCGCTGAAAATAACCCACCCAGTTATTACTTATCTCGCCACTATGAAATTGCGAAGTACTACTCGTTAGATGAACATACCTTTGTACCTGATGTTATTTTGGCCAGCCAAGAAGTGTGGGAGTCCTTGAGTGAACAACAGCAAACATGGCTAACTAAAGCCATGGCTGATTCTGTTGAATACCAACGTTCACTCTGGCAATCAGCATCGGATGAAGCACTTAAAGCGGTTATTGAGGCCGGCGTTGAAGTTACCTACCCCGATAAAAAAGCGTTTCAGGATAAAGTCGCCGATTTTCATGCTTCATTTGCAGGTACGCCTGTTGAGCAACATATCAAGGCTATCAAAGCGATGGGGGAGGCAAAATGACAAAGCTAAATTCACATCTTAACTCATTGATAGAACGTATTTTGATAGTAGCGATGATCGCCATCGTGGCTGTCGTGACTTGGCAGGTGTTTTCGCGTTTTATTTTGCGTTCGCCAAGTTCATACACAGAAGAGTTAGCACGTTTTTTATTAATGTGGATTGGGGTTTTAGGCGCATCGTACGCATACAGAACTCGCGCCCATTTAGGACTTGATCTGTTCTATCAAAAAATGGTTCCGACACTACGCAGAAAATGCACCTTTATTATTGAATTATCGGTATTGATAACCGCATCTTGCATTTTAGTGTATGGCGGCAGTTTGTTAATGATGCTGAGTTTTGAGCTTGAACAAAGCTCGGCAGCTCTGGGTATTAATATGGGCTTTGTTTATGCTGTATTGCCGTTAAGTGGCCTATTAATTGTATTTAACTGCGTTGAAAATATTGTTAATTGCTTAATGAATGTGATGGAGGAATCATAATGGAAATGACAGCCATAATTCTAATTGTGTGTTTTTTCATCTTACTGTTTATTAATGTCCCTATTTCTATTTGTATCGCATTATCGACACTGATTGCGCTTACGTTACATATGGATTTTACGCCAGCAAGTATTACGATTTCCCAACAGATGATGGGCGGTCTGGATAGCTTTGCCTTGTTAGCCATCCCATTCTTTATTTTGTCTGGTTTAATTATGGGCCAAGGAGGCATAGCCAAGCGTTTAATTGAGTGTGCTATGGCAATGATTGGCTTCTTACCCGGTGGTTTAGCGCTTGTGAATGTAATGTCGTGCATGATGTTTGGTGCTATTTCGGGTTCTGCTGTTGCAGCTACGTCGGCTATCGGTAGTTTTATGGTGCCAGAAATGAAAAAGCACGGTTACAGCGAAAACTTTGCAGCAGCAGTCACAGCAAGTGCGGCAACAACAGGTATGCTAATACCCCCGAGTAATATTCTTATTATTTACGCTATTGCGAGTGGGGGAGTATCGATTGCAGCCTTATTTATTGCGGGTTATTTGCCGGGTATTTTACTCGGTTTAGCACTGATGATGGTGTGTGCAATTTATTCTATTAAGAACAATTACCCTGTGACAGCGCGACTGCCTTTTTCGGTCATGTTCGAAAAAATAATCGCAGCATTGCCCAGTTTATTACTTGTTTTTATTGTGATTGGGGGCATTATTGGTGGTGTTTTTACGGCGACAGAAGCCGGGGCCGTTGCCGTGATTTATGCTCTCGTCCTTGCTGTGTTTGTGTATAAAGAAATTCGTTTAAATGAAATGCCTCAGTTATTACTTAAGGCCTGCGAAACAACCGCCATTGTGATGCTTATTATTGCTGCATCTTCGGCAATGTCGTGGCTTTTGTCCTATACGCATATTCCACAAATGGTCAGTGAATTCTTTTTAACATTAAGTGATAACCCAATAATTATTTTGTTATTAATTAATTTAATTTTGATACTTGTGGGCGCATTCATTGATATGACGCCAGCTGTACTGATATTCACACCGATATTTTTACCGGTGGCAATGCAATTTGGTATGTCTCCTGTTCAGTTTGGTATCATGATTGTTCTCAATTTATCGATAGGATTAGTGTCTCCGCCAGTGGGGAGTGTATTATTTGTAAGTTGTGCAGTCGCAAAAACAGCGATACATAAAATAATAAAACCCATGATGCCACTCTATTTAGTGATGTTTCTGGTACTAATGTTGGTTACGTATGTACCTGCAATTAGTGAATTTTTACCACGCTTATTCGGTTTATTAGATTAAAATCACCAAAGAGGTGCATGTCGCCTCTTTTGTCATTTATAATGTAACGAATTTGTGTACTTTTAATAATTAAAAGCTGAACACTACTGTCGCTAAGTAGTTGACTCTGGAATTTTATATGTCTGTAACAATCAACGATATTGCTCGTTTATCAGGGGTCTCTAAACGCACTGTTTCGAGAGTGATAAACTGCTCACCGGCGGTCGGTAAAGCAACCCGTGAGCGGGTGTTAGAAATTATTAAAGAAACAGGGTTCTCGCCAGATAAGCAAGCGCGCGGTTTGGCGTCGAGTCGTTCTTACTTACTGGGCTTAATCTATGATAACCCCGATGCACTGTATATTGATGAAGTGCAACGTGGCGCATTGAGTGTTTGTGCTGAGCTTGGCTATGAGCTTGTTGTGCACCCTGGATCATCAAAACGCGATGACTTCATTAGTGATTGCCTTAGTTTTATTTCGCGCTCAAAACTAGATGGCGTGATTATTTTACCTCCTGTCTCTGAAAATAAAGCATTGGCAGCAGCGCTTCGAGAAATTAATTGTCCTTATGTTCGTCTTGCGTCAGTTGATTTAGATGATGCAGACAATATTGTTGTGTCTGATGAGCGTGCTGCCATGCGTGATATGGCGACACATTTAGTCGAGTTAGGTCATACAGATATTGGGTTTATTTCGGGCCCTCAACATTACCGCTCGTCGATTGAACGTTTAGCAGGCTTTTTGGCTGAGTTGCAGGTATATAACGTTAAGCTACCAACAGACCGCATAGTTGAAGGTAAAAACAATTATGACAGTGGTTTGGCGTGTGCTGAGCAATTACTTAATACTTTGCCAAGGCCCACTGCAATCGTTGCAAATAACGATGAAATGGCTGCGGCGGTTCTTCGGGTTGCAAACAACTTAAATATTAGAGTGCCCGATGAGCTCTCAGTGGCTGGATTCGACGATAATATTTTGGCATCACGTATTATTCCCTCATTAACAACTATCCGACGGCCAGTGTTTAATATGGCGTGTTTGGCAGTCCAAAAGCTGATCAATAAATCCCGTAATAATCAGGAAAAGTTAGCCTTACAAAAGACAGTGACACCTAACCTCGTTACACGCGAGTCAACGGGAAGGGTCAACGGCTAATTGTTTATTAATAAACTCACTGATTAATTCAACCGTGTTATTTTGCCAAGGGTGAAATAGCCAAAAGCAATGGGGAGCCTCTTTAAACACATGCTCCTTGTTTGTAATGCCACGCTCAGTTAATTGTTCTTGAACTGCTTTTTTTCCTGCATAAAATCGCGCAAAGCCACCGTTGATAAATAAAGTCGCAGGGCTTGTGTTTGAGATGTAATTAATTGGGGATGCATGTTGCCAAATTGCAGGGACTTCTTCATAACGACCTCCTAGCCACTTACTGGCAGATGTAACCGCCTTATTTTTATCATTCTCGTAGCGCAGTGCCAAAGGGGTAGTGAAATCAGACAGGCCATCAATGTTGATTAACACGCGCGCATTCACTGCCAATGAGGCACTTTGATTCAATAACTTGCCATGACTATAAGCCAGTAGGGCAGCTATTTGCCCGCCTGCTGAACTGCCTGCAAGGGTCAGTTTTTCAGCATTTAAGTGAAAGCGTGAAGCGTTACTTTTTAACCACTGTGTTGCTAGTGCAATATCATGAATCGATGCAGGGTATTGCGCCTCATCCGAAAGTGTATAAGCAGGGGTTGCCACAACAAAGCCCTTAGCGGCAAGTTTTGCTGCGAGGGTTTGTAAAATGGCCGGCGAACCCGAACCCCATCCTCCACCATGCACCAATACAATCAGTGGTAATACGGTGTTGTTATTAAGTCGAATAATAGTGATTGACTGGGAGCGCAATTTACCTGGGTACGTATGTTGTTCGACGTTTAAATTACTGATTGGGCTGTCATCTGGTAGATGCAACTCGCTGTAGCGTGGTTTTAACTTTTTATATGTGTTTTCAAGAGTATAAGACGCACTATGAACGTGGTTTGATATTCCACTTAATAGAAAAGCGATAAGGGGGAGTGTGTGTTTCATTTATCAGCTACCTTAGAAAAGCGAATATAATCGTAATGTACAGAGTGAGAATTGCGACTGACCAACTTATTGACATTGAATAAGCCCACTTTGGCACCAACCCAACGGCCTTTTTTGGCACTAAAATGCTCTCCGATGGCCCGATATGGTGAGGCTTCTGACGTTTTATAACTAAATACCGCATGAGCGCCAGGTTGCACCAGTAATCTTAAATACATTGTCTCAGTGGTGACCTCTGTAATGATTGTTTTATGTTCTGTACATCCTTTTCGTGCTCCTTTGCATTGGCTATAAACAAGGTGGAGTGCGCCTTCATCTGAACGCGATATACCGATCCACGCATAGTCTTCGCCAAACAATAAAAGACCGCTGTCGCCCTGGTAAGTTTCTGGATTAAAGACTAATTTTGTTTCAACGAAAAAGCGCTCTGCCGGTAGTTTTTGCAATAACAGCGAAGGAGTAAGCCACAAACTGTCTGCTACTTTTTGCTGTTGGGATAGTGTTAAATAGCCAGCACTGTCAGTTAAAGAAAACCAGTGTGGCTGTGGATTTGCGTTCCATTGCCATTGTAAACCAAGTTGCTCAGCATTAAATTCATCGCTGTTGGGTATTTGAGTGCTTAAGAACCGTTTAGCTTTGGGTTTTCGATACTTTAAAACCGGCTCGCCGATGCCATCTTTATCGGGATCTCGGCCAATCACGGGCCAATCATTAAGCCATTGAAGCGGTTGTAAATGCACGATACGGCCGTAGGCATTTTTAGATTGAAAATGAACAAACCAATCTTGGCCATATGGCGTGTTGATCCAACTTCCTTGGTGTGGGCCGTTGGTTAGCGAGTTTCCTTGTGCCATTACAATTTTGTCTTCATACGGGCCTAGTATGTGTTTACTTCTAAAAACCGACTGCCAACCTAAATCGACTCCGCCAGCAGGAGCAAAAATATAATAAAAGCCATTACGTTTGTAAAACTTAGGACCTTCTAAGGTACGATATGAGGGCAGGGTATTGCCATCGACGATATGCTGGTATTCGTCACTTACCCAACTGGCGTCAGCACTCATTTCACGAATTGAGAGAACATTGTTAAATCCGGCCCTGCTTTTTGCCCACGCATGGAGCAAGTAAGCTTTGCCATCATCGTCCCATAAGGGTGTAGGGTCGATAATTCCTTTCCCTTTTAGAATTAATGTGGGTGTTGACCATGCTTTAGCGGGGTCTTTGGCTGTAATAACATAGATCCCAAAATCTGGGTCAGGGTAAAAAATCCAAAATAAGCCATTATGATAACGAATATTGGGTGCCCAAACGCCATTACCATGTTGTGGCGTGTTGTAGTGCTCACGCGGTTGTTGAATAGGGAGTGCGTAATTTATGAGTTGCCAGTTAACTAAGTCGTTTGAATGTAAAATAGGCAACCCCGGCGCAGAGTTAAAACTTGATGCCGTCATGTAATAATCATCACCCAGGGCAACGATATCAGGATCTGAAAAGTCAGCATGAATGATAGGGTTTTGGTAATACCCATTTTCTAAATCTGCCTGCCAAATGAGCGGCATGTTATTTTTTTCAGTGGGGAACTCTATCAGTTCAATAGCCGGTAAAGTAAAACTGACAAAAAAAAGGGTATTTATTAAGACATAAATTGCTTTCACTTGATTTCCTTATCTGCCTAATAAAAGACTCGCTAAAATAAAGGGCCCAACTGCTTTAGGGTCATTATCCCGGATATTTTCGCTTAAGTAATAATCATAGCTACCATCACGATATGGCTTGCCGCCAAGCCCTGCGACTTCACAGGCTGATGTGATTGAAATACGTTTTGTTTTTTTGTCGACAGCGATGAATTCATCGATTAATCCAGCATAACTTTGCTCTGCGTACACTAAGTAGTAGGCAGGTAAGGCGTTATCTAATACTCCTTTGATGATTGCGTAGGTAAACATGCTGCTTCCAGAGGATTCAGGATAATTACCAGCTTCATCGCCTTTATCTGTGACTTGATACCAAGTTCCAGTGTCATTTTGATAATGTAATAAGCGATCGATTAAGTGTTTAAAGCGGCGAGATAACCATGCTTTTTCAGGATAATCATCTGGCAATTGCGCTAACACATCAACCATCGCCATGGCATACCAACCTATTGAACGTGACCAGTGATTTGCTGATTGTCCTGTGATTGGATCAGCCCATTTTTGACTCTTTGACTCATCCCAGCCGTGAACAGGGAGTTGGGTATCAGGTCGGTATAAATGCTTTTCAATAAGTTGGAATTGCTTGATAACATCGCTAAATTGCTCTTTTTGACCATAACGACGAATGTACTCAGCGTAGAATGGTGCGCCCATGTATAAACCGTCGAGCCACATTTGTGAGGTGTAGCGTTTTTTATGCCAAAATCCCCCCTCTGTAGTGCGGGGATGCTTTTCTAATTGCTTTACTAGTGTGTCGATGGCGAGTCGATATTTTTTGTTGCCTGTTTCGTCATACATGAAAAACAATAACTTACCAGCATTGAGCATATCAATGTTGTATTTACTCTGTTGATAAGTCTTAATCGTGCCATCGTCCATAACGAGGCTATCAACATACTCTTTTATGTAATTGAAATAGCGTGTATCGCCTGTTTTTTGATAAAGCTTAGCAAATGCCATAAGTTCTAAGCCATGGGTATAGTCCCAGCGAGCAGCAGTGCGCCAGTCAATCAAATAGGCATGCGGATGACGTTGCATTTCTGATTCAGCCATCCATATCGACCACATAATAGGGGGGTTTTTAACATTGCTTGCAATGCTGTTTACTGACCAAAAAACGCTTAAAATACAGGTTAATAAAATCGATAAATAGCGAAATGTTTGCATGATTATTTACTTTTCTGACGAAGCAATTTTACCATTTCTGTGCCAGCTAAAATATACGCCGCGTTGCCTTTAGGGTCGTTTGCAACAACAGGTTCACTCATGTAGTAGTCATAACTCCCATCACGGCCATAGCCAAGCCCCGCTACATAACATTGGTTAGTCATAGACACAGTGCCATCTTGGTGCAATAAGGTAAATTCGTTTAATAATCCCTGGTAGGCCTTATATGCAGTCGCAAGGTAATCGGTGCTTAAGTAGCCCTTATTTATTGCTTTTGCATAGAAGTAGGTAAACATCGCTGTTGCTGATGACTCTCTATAATTACCTATCGCATTGGGTTTATCCATTACCTGCCACCAAGTGCCGGTTGCTGGGTCTTGCGTTTTTTCTAGACTGTCGGCAATTTCTTGCACCATGGTAAGTAAGTGTTTTCGTTGCTGACTATTCTGTTCAGGAATATAATCAAGTACATCGACAACGGCCATCGCAAGCCAGCCCATTCCGCGAGCCCATACCTCGTGTGAAAGCCCCGTTGATTTATTAGCCCATGCCTGTTGTTTAAGCTCATCCCAGCCGTGATAGTAAAGCCCTGTTTGTGTATCTTTTAAAAACTCGCGGGTTAAGTTAAATTCGTTCACCACTTCGGCAAAGGTTTCTTGTTGTTGGTGACCCGATTCAAATAAGGCTGCGTACTCAGCTAAAAAAGGCATACCCATATACACACCATCAAGCCATACTTGGCCTTGGTATTTTTTCTTATGCCAAAAAGCCCCTGTCGACGTGCGAGGGTGTTTATGTAATTGCTCTCTTAGCGCATGAATTGCTTTTAGATACTTTTGTTCATTTGTTTGCTGGTATAGCGTAATTAAATTGCGACCAGGCGGAATATTATCAATATTAAAATTGCTTTGTTTATAGGCTGAAATAAGGCCATCTTCAGAAATAAAGCTTCCGGTTACTTTTTCAATTACTTGTTTATATTCCGCATTATCTGTGAGTTCACCGAGTGTGTAGTAAGCATACGGTTGAATACCAATAATGTCATATTCAAACTTTGGAGATCGCTTACGGTTAACATCCCATCCATTGTAATGGTAGCCTAGCGTTTTACGCGCCAGTTCAGAATCTGCGAATGCTTGTGTCCACTTAAGCGCAGACTCTGCGGAGATAGACGCTTGCATTGCATTCTGTGTCAACGATGTTTTGAGCTGAACTCGAGGCTTAATGGTCAGCTTTTGCGCTTGTTGTTTAATATAATGTTCAAATTGTTCTACGGTATTAATACCGCTTTGTGCTTGCCATAAAGATGCAAAATAATAGTGAACTTGCTGATTGCCTTGCTGGCCTTTTGGCGTTAATTCTACTAAGTAGTTTTTATCATCTTGGCGTACTGTTTTTACATCCCCTTTTTTGAAAAAAACCACCATGCCTAGCGCCTTACCGTCGAGACTTTGTTTGCCCCAACTAGCAATATACCCATAGCCATAATTGCTCATGCTTTGTAAATCGGCTTTTAAAAAGGTTGTATCGGGATGTTTTACAAGGCCTGCGGTGATGTTATCAAGTGGTTTGTCGAGTTTTAAGGTGACTTCTGCCAGTGGAGAACCCGCTTGCATACTGATAAATGCACTGAGGTCTTGTTGCTGTACGCTGTTTTGCCAGCCATGGTAATCAAGTTGAATTTGGGCGAATAGATCGCCATTCGCAGTGATGCTTGCAGTACGAGTATCTACTTTGCTGACATGTTCAAGCTTACCTTTCTCATTGGTATAGGCAAAACCACCTGCACCTAGCGATCCTCCTACTTTTAATAAGTCCATTCCCCAATCTTGCAGCGAATGATACGACTTATAACCATCTAAACCAACGTTGTGCAATACGGGTTCTGGAGTCAGTTTTCCGAAGATATCAAAACCATTACGCCAATCGAGGTAAATGCGATAACCGACCTTATCTGATTCGATCCCCGGTCCTTCATAGCGGATCCAGTTTGAATGGTCTGTGTAATATTCAGGAGGGGTTATGGATTGAACATTTTTAAACTGGCCACCGACATATTCTTTCATTCCAGCATTTTGTTGGTGTTTTGGTGGGCGAGTATGAGGTACCCATTCACCACCCACTTTATGAGCTAAATCTGCTTGTACACGCTTTTTGGAAGGTGCGAGACGTGTTGTTGAGATTATCTCTGCGTGTATATTTTCACCTTTAGAAAGATCAGTAACGAACAAAATACCATCGTTCTTTCCATCCAAATCTTTATCAATCGCTTGATTGGCAACTTGATTATCGCCGATATTTACCGCAAGCGTTGTATCAGGTGCTACACCTAAGTCGTAGTAGCTTAAATAAATAGCTTCATCTTCGCGATTAAACGGGCTGGGATTAGCAATATCAACAGTGGCAACAGAACCTGTCTGTGCTTCTTTTATGCTGTGATGCTGGGGTTGTTCTGCTTGTTGGCAAGCGGTAACAGACAAAGCAGCGAAAGTAATCAGTGATGTGTGTATCAGGTGACGTGAGGGTAAATGTTTCATTGTTGTTCTCCCCTGAAAAGGCCAAAGCAAAGCTTTGGCCTAAGTGTTTTTATTATAAGTTGTATGCTTTTTTCACTAAACCATAGGTTAACTGATAAGCGAGTTCATGCGCTGACTCAATACTAATTTGGTGATTAGCAACAAGTTCAGCTAAATAGCGACAATCCACACGACGCGCGACATCGTGGCGGGCCGGAATAGATAAAAATGCACGCGTATCATCATTAAAACCAACAGTATTATAGAAGCCCGCTGTTTCAGTGGTTTGTTGACGAAAACGCAGCATACCAGCCGGACTATCATGGAACCACCATGCAGGCCCTAGTTTTAGGCTAGGGTAGTGGCCTGCAAGTGGCGCAAGCTCGCGGCTATAGGTGGTTTCATCGAGAGTGAATAAGATGATTTTTAACTTTGGATGATTACCGTATTTACTCAATAGTGGTTTAAGCGCGTTTACATATTCTGTTTGGCTTGGGATATCTGCCCCTTTATCACGACCGAATTGATTGAAAATCGGTTGGTTATGGTTGCGGTGTGCACCTGGGTGGATTTGCATTACTAAACCATCCTCGATACTCATGCCTGCAAGCTCGGTCAGCATTTGTCCACGAAACAGTTCTTGTTCTTGCTCATTTGCGTGACCAGTTCGGCATTTTTCGAACAATGCTTCACATTCACTCAGTGACAAGTCGGCAGTTATTGCACTGGGGTGCCCATGGTCAGTGGCTGTTGCGCGACCTTCTTTTTTAAAGTACTCACGGCGAATACGTATAGCGTCTAAATACCCTTGCCATGTTGTGGTATCTTGCTCGGTTAGCTCCCCTAGTTTTGCGACATTATCGATAAAGTCTTCGCGACTTGCATCAACCACATCATCTGGTCTAAACGTTGTAATAACTCGCTTTGCCATGTTTGTGCCAGCCATGCCACGATGATGTTCGAGCGAGTCTAGCGCACCTTCTGTGGTTGCAATTAGCTCAATATTGAAACGATCCATTAGCGCATGCGGTTTATAGGCATCAGTCGCCAGCTCTGCGGTGATTTTGTCATAATAGTCTTGCGCATTTTCTGAATTTAATTTTTCAGTAAAACCAAAAACATCGCTAAATACAGCGTCTAGCCAATAGCCACTGGGTGTACCTGCGAACAAGTAATAATTATCCGCAAAAATTTGCCATGCTTTTTTTGGATCAACGCTTTTAGAACGCGCCATATCACCTTCTAAGCCATGCTCAGGAATTCCTAACGTTGTTAAGTCGATGCCTTGGCTGTAGAGCATTCTAAACACATAGTGATCTGGTTTTATGAAAAGCTCAGTAGCGTTACCAAAATGAGGGTTTTCATTAAACCATTTAGGGTCTGTGTGGCCATGAGGGCTTACAATAGGGAGATCTTTAATTTCATTGTAAAGTTCACGGGCAATGTTTACGACAGCGGGATCGCTTGAAAATAGGCGATCAGGATGTAGTTTAAGAGACTGTGATTGACGAGTCATAGTGTTTCCTTTATTCATTTACTTATTAGCCACCGGTGGCAAAATAGGCCAATTTATTTTGTTAGTACGTTAGCGCAGGCTTGAGTGATACTTTGCCAGTCTTTTGTATTCACCCAATCAGGTTTTGCGACCCACGTTCCACCCACAGCAAATACATTATCTAATGCTAAAAAATCTTTGAAATTTTGAGCATTTACACCGCCTGTAGGACAAAAGCGTACCTCTTGAAAAACACTCGAGACAGCGTGTAAAAAATCGATTCCGCCACACAATGAAGCTGGGAATAACTTGTGTTCTGTAAAGCCATATTCACTGGCGAGAAGAATATCGGCATTATTCGATACGCCTGGTAAGCATGGTTTGCCACAACTTGCTAAAGCATCTAGCAGGCGAGGCGATACTGCTGGCGTTACAATGTAATCAGCGCCTGCATTAATGGCGTTATTTAATGTGTCACTACGGGTAATTGTCCCCGCACCCACGATGAGATTTGGTAATGCCGATTTTATCGCTGTTATTGCAGCTAATGATTGCTCAGTGCGAAGTACAACTTCGACTAAATTAATACCAGCATCTTGCATAGCCCGAGCAACGGCGACTCCTTGCTGTGGATCATGTGCTTGGATGATTGGCAAAATCGGTTGTCCTGCCATTAATTTAGAAAATGCGCTCTGTGCCATTAGATTGACTCCGCTAATAATTGTTTTGCGCTAATTGATTGATTGTTCAAGGTGACGTTTTCAACATTGAAATCGGTGATATTTTTAACGATTGACTGTTTTGCGACGTTATCAAAGTGGCTATTTATAATTGTAAAATCTTTGATAGGTGCCCGCTCAAATCCATTTAAATAGAACGCTTTATCAAGCACGTTATTACAGTGCAGATTGTCTATAACGATATCGCGTACGGTGGGGTCAAATTGGCCTGCATCACCTTCTTCGTAAAAGAAATTAATAACAATTGCATTTTTTACTGTGCCAACTTCAACATTACGAATGCGAATATGCTCAATTAATCCACCGCGGACAGAATTGGTTTTAATACGGATGGCACGTTCTAAATGTGGACTGTCCATCGTGCAATCTTGTACGTAAACATTGTTCACACCGCCTGATATTTCACTGCCAATGACGACACCACCGTGACCTTCTTTCATGTGACAGTTTTCGATCACTATATTGGCAGATGGCGTGTTGACGCGACGACCGTCAGCATTTCGCCCTGATTTAATTGCAATACAGTCATCACCTGTATCGAACGTACAGTCTTTTATATGCACATGATTGCAGCTTTCTGGATCGCAACCATCGGAATTTGGCCCATGGCTTGAGAACGTGACACCACTGACTGTCACACTGTTACATAACACGGGGTTTACTAACCAAAAAGGAGAGTTTTTGATAGTCACTCCCTCAATTAACACATTATTACAGCGGTAGGGTTGAATGAAAGGGGGGCGCAGATATGCACCATCAGCGTAGATTCGCTCAGTAACAGGTAAGGCGTTTTCAGCATCAACCATTAATTGTTTACGTGCTGGTTTTTGATCCATCAATTGACCATTTTCTTGGTATTGTAATTCCCAGTGTTTTTCTTTGTGTGGACCTTTCCATGGCCACCAAGTGGTATTATTCGCATTACCCTCTAGTACACCTTCGCCAGTGATCGCTATATTTTGTTGGCCATACGCATAAATTAAAGGGGAATACCCCATCATCTCGAGGCCTTCCCAACGAGTGAATACTGCAGGTAGGTAGTCATCTGGATTAGTACTAAAACTTAGCACTGCGTTTTTTTCAAGGTGTAAATTAACGTTCGATAATAAGTGAATCGGGCCGGTATAAAATACACCCTCAGGAATAATAACTTTTCCACCACCTTGCTGGTGGCAGGTTAAAATAGCCTTTTTTATAGCATGGCTATTATTAAACGTACCGCCACTTTGAGCGCCAAAGTCAATGATATTAAAAGCACTCTCGGCGAACTGTGGTACTTTAATGTTCTTTTTAATCGCTTCAGCTGCTGACCAATCATTATTATCTGTTGGCGTCAGTAACGTATTTACACTCGCACTTTTGCAGCCCATTAATGCAGCAGTACCTACTAAACTACTCGAGGCGAAGGCTTTAAGAAAAAATCGGCGATTATTGTTCATACTCAAGGTTCCTGTAGTCACAACGTGTGTGCTAATTGTTTTTATAGTTGAAGTACTCTAGCAACAATTGCCACCGGTGGCAATTGTTGCTAGAGATTTTATAAAAAATAACCAACCACACAGTATTGGTTATTTGGAGGGGAGTCATTTGTTAAAATGATCCGCGCAAGCCGACTAAAAATTGGCGTCCTGATGATAAGCTTTCGTATGGGCGAGGTGTGTAAATATCATTCCACATCTCTTGCTTTTCATCAGTTAAGTTAACGGCTTCAAACGACAAGCTCATATTTTCTGTCAGTTCATAGCGAGCAGAGAAGTTGAGTTTTGCTTTGTCATCATAGCCACGTACAAACGTTGATTCATCTTTGTATTCATCGAGGTATTGTTTGTTATAACCACCACGATAGTTGTATGAGAAACGTGCTGACCAATTATCTACTTCATAATACATCGTTACATTGAAAGTGTTTTTAGACGTTTCTTCTTCGACTAAATTCAAAGGTGTACCATAAAAAGGGTCTTCGATATCGCGGGTATAGTCGATATATGTGTAGTTTGCTTGGATCCCTAAGTTATTAAAGGGCTCAGGCAAGAACGTAAATGGCTGCTGATAAATAAACTCAGCACCCCACATATCTTCAGCGTCGGTATTAGTAAGTTGGGTTACGGTCCAGGTAATATCTTCTGCGTTCATATCACCAATGTCGATACCCAAGCGATCTAACTCAGCCTGACTTAACACTTCATCACTACTTTCAGATGAAATACCGGTGATATTTTTAAAGAAAACAGAACCCGCAACCAGAGATTCATCTGCAAAGTACCACTCTAGACCTATATCGTATTGTTTTGCTTTGTACGGCTCAAGTGACGGACCCGCACCACGTTTAATTGTTGCGGTAGGGTCTTGCTCATCAGGGGTATTAACACTTATTGATGAACGTAAGTCAGATAGTTTTGGTCGGGTAATAGCGTGTGAGTAACTAAAACGACCGACTAAATCTTCAGTGATATCATAAGCTAGGTTAAGCGAAGGTAACCATTCATCACCTGTGCTAATCGATTCTCGCCAACCATAACCATTTTCAAAGTTAGCGCCATCACCTTTGCCTGCTGTGTAGCCATCTTTGTAAATATGATCCAGATTTACAATTCGGCTCGTGTTTTTGTTATCAACATAGCGAAGACCTAAATTACCCCTTAGTTCTGAATTGAATATATCTTTTCTAAAGTTAAGTTGAAGGTAGGCTGTGTTTACCTCTTCTTTTATATAATAGGCACGTTTGTACTCTTCCTTCGCTTCAAAAAAGGCGGCATTAGAAAATGCATCCATCATGGCATTGTAGTCAGGTGTTAGCCATGTAGAGCCAAATAGTGTTGAAGTGCTCGGTACTGAGGCATTATTACCAAAGTGAATACCGGTCTCATTAAGCGTGGTAGAAAATAAGTCTCCCGCTATTTGATCGGCATCTAAGTCAATAACTTGTGTTTCAGCTGATTTACCGCTGGTTTTGTTCGTTTCTATATCTAGGTTTTTCCACGCGTTGCGGAAGTCGTGTTGTTCAGTTTCAAAGCTACGCTGCCCTACACCAAATTTCACTGTGTATTCATCATTAAGTTCGTAGGCAAAATCAAGTTTAATGGTTGAGTTTTCGCTCTCAATAGTTTGTGCGCGGTTACGAACGAGCCCAGCACTGTAATTGCTAGCGTCTAGCATGGTGTTTTGTAATTGCTCTTTGGTAAACGCGTTTCCAGGAGCTTGTCCTGCTGCAAAAGCAAATGATGGCATTGTTGTGTTTAACTGCGCACTGCCTATCGCTTCACCACCAGGATTATTAATTAGAGAAAGTGGGTCAATATTACTGTCGTAACTGTAAGCAACGGTTGAGCCCTCTGCATCAAGTGCAAAAGTGCGAAGATAAGGTACATCCAAATCAGATTTTCCTTTACCTACTAAAAAGCTCATTTTTAAACGATCATTAATGTACCAATCACCCGTAAAGCTTACTTGATCAAAGTTTGATTCAGAGGAATCTTGTCGTGCTTCTGAACGTATAATTGCATTTGAAAACGCACCAGCAACAATTGTATTGTTAGGATCTGTATAGATGTTTTCAGGTACGATATTTTTTTGATCACGTAACAATACTGAGTATTGATATTCATCCATTGTCGTGTCTAGCTCTGCATGAAGAATATCTAAGTTCATTGAAAGATTATCAGTAGGAGCGTACTGGAAGGCGACGGTTGCACCTAGGCGTTTTTGCTCTTTTGAAAAGATAGAATAACGAGGTATACGGGGTAAATATAAACCATCCAGATTATCGTTTGTGTAATTGCCATTTTCTAACAAAATGGTCTTAGGTGCAGCTGATAGGTAGTTTGTACCTCCTTGACCAACGGGTGAACCGCCATCAACATAGTTTGGATTATTGACGGTCCAGCGAACCGTTGATGAACCTTCACTTTGGACGGTCCCATCACTGTATGCAACAGAGGCAAGTACACCGAATTTATTATCCCAGTTATTACTGAGCATAAATGACACGCGCGGCGATACATCCTCAGAAATATCGTTATAGCGGGCATTGACATTGTATGAGCCTTTAAAGCCTTCATATTGGAAAGGGCGCGCAGTCTGTAAATTGACATTACCTGAAATCCCGCCATCTTCTCTTTCTGCAGACACGGTCTTATCGATGTCTATTTGTGTAAAGAGTTCTGAAGCAAACACGTTATAATCAAAGGCGCGTGAAGTATTAGAGCCACCAGCCGCATCGGTTGCCGCTCCTGCTGAAGCTGATTCCATGCCATTAATCGTTGTTTTTACAAACCGAGAACCAAGACCCCTAATTGTTATTTGACGTCCTTCGCCAGCATCTTCTTCAATAGAGATACCGGGTACTCGAGCCAAGGAGTCGGCAACGTTTAGATCTGGAAACTTACCAATATCTTCAGCAATGATAGTTTCGCGTGTGCCTACCGCCTCACGCTTAGACATTAGCGCTGCATTAATACTGCCACGGTAGCCTTTAACCTGAATAATTTCGATGCCATCATCTTCTACTGCATTATTTTGTTGCTCTTGTGCATTAGCAGCATAACTTCCCATTACGCCACTGAGTAATAATGAGGTCATAAGACAGCTTAGTTTGAATGTTTGCTTACTTGTTGTCATTGCTGTTCCAGTTGTAGTTTATTGTTATAAATTACATGACTTTCAAACGGCATAAGTCATATCCTGTTATTTTTTTATGCGATTGTGTGTTCAATTACGCAAAGAGTAAAATGCCACTTTAATCCTTGTTTTGCTACCGGTGGCATTTAGGTAGAAATTATACGTAAAAATTCGTGCTGTCAAACCAAATAAACCAAAAATATTAATATTTCCTTTACAAATTAACGTTTTTAAAACCGCCGCAAGTTACATGGTGGTGCAATAGTGGGTTGATTTTATTTATTTATTTGCCACCGGTGGCAGTGTGTGCTAGGGTCATTTTTATTGAGTTAATTTTCTACAGTGAGAGTTCAATGTTTAAACATTTTTTAAGGTTTCTATACGTCGGTGTTGCGCTTTCGTCTACTGCTCAGGCTGATGAACAGATCAACGTTTTTATGGCGGGAGACTCTACAATGTCAATAAAAGAAGTGAAAGATTACCCAGAAACAGGGTGGGGAATGCCTTTTCAATACTTCTTTAATGATCAAGTACAGGTAATTAACCTGGCTAAAAATGGTCGCAGCACACGGACTTTTAAATCAGAAGGTCGTTGGCAAATGATTATGGACGAGATTAAGCCAGGGGACTATGTCATCATACAGTTTGGTCATAATGATCAATCAAAACAAAAAGTTGACCGCTACACATCCGTACCCGACTTTAAAGCAAATTTACTTGGCTTCATCAAAGATGTGCGCGAAAAGCAAGCTCACCCCCTGTTAATGACACCGATAACGCGCCGCTATTTTAATGAAGACGGAACGATTAAAGAGACGCACCCGCTGTATGCAGATGCGGTAAGAGATGTTGCTAAACAAACAAAGGTTGATTTTATTGACATGGAAGCAATTACTAAACGCTACTTTCAAGCGCTAGGTGATGACGGCTCTGCATTACGTTTCATGCATATTGCCCCTGATTTGCACCCTAATTACCCGTTAGGTGTAACAGATGACATATATGGACGCTCCCTTGAAGTCAAGACGAGCTAATGTATAAACATCAAAATTGATGCCTTTATTTTATTATCATGTATCTCATATCACAGTAATGATGCGTCACAAGCTTGCTGAAAAGCAAAGGTACTGAC
>NZ_JACDWU010000198.1:0-1087 GCF_016464045.1 Pseudoalteromonas sp. bablab_jr011
CCCGAATTCAGATAATAAGTGCACCACTCATGGTTAAACGGTGAGAAGAGATCAACTGCCTGTTGGTGGTACTCTGTAATCGCCAAAAAACAAGAGTAGATACCATGAGTTACAAGCAGTTGATCGAAGGGCAAAGATACCAGATTGAGGCCTACTTACGCGAGGGTTTTAGCTATCGAGAGATAGGGAAAAGGCTAAAAGTGAGCCACAGCACTATAAGTCGTGAAGTTAGGCGCAATAGTACTCGAAGTCATTACTTGCCTGAGGTTGCACATTCAAAGGCATGTAAACGAAAACGTCTAGCTGCCAAGTATTCCATGCCAGCACTTACAATTGCGTTCGTTGAGTTTGGATTGGAGCAAAAATGGAGCCCTGAGCAGGTTGCGGGTGTAAGCAAAATTATCGGGCATCCTGTGAGTCATGAATGGATTTATGGCTATATTCAAAAAGATAAATTGAGTGGTGGCAAGCTATACAAACATCTGCGACAAGGGCACAGACGTTATCGTAAAGGCAGCCGAAGCAAACGTGTCATCATCCCAAATCGTGTTGGCATTGAACATAGACCTGCGATTGTTGACACTAAGACACGATTTGGTGATTGGGAAGCGGATACAGTACTTGGCAAGCATGGTACGGGAGCAATCGTTAGTTTAGTCGAGCGTACAAGTAAGTTTTACCTGATACGCAAAGTGCCAGCAAAAAGTGCAGCGCAAGTGAGCAGAGCAATGATAGGTATGCTGTGGCGCTATCGACGCCATGTTCATACGATAACCGCAGACAACGGGAGTGAGTTTTGTGAACATGAGCATGTTTCAGACAAGCTAAAAACCGACATCTACTTTGCTAACCCCTACTCATCATGGGAAAGAGGGTTAAATGAGAACTTTAATGGCTTGTTACGTCAATACATTCGCAAAGGCACTGATTTACGAACGGTGACAGATAAGCAAATTGCGCACATAGAAAAGGCGCTCAATGCGAGGCCGAGAAAATGTCTAGGGTTTAGGCAACCAGCGGTAATATTCGATGAATTACGCAAAGCAGCCTAATTTAGCGAGTGGTGCACTTCGGACTTGAATTCGCG
>NZ_JACDWU010000199.1:0-1091 GCF_016464045.1 Pseudoalteromonas sp. bablab_jr011
CCCGAATTCAGATAATAAGTGCACCACTCATGGTTAAACGGTGAGAAGAGATCAACTGCCTGTTGGTGGTACTCTATCGTCGCCAAACAAACAGAAGCATTTACCATGAGTTACAAGCAGTTGATCGCAGGACAAAGATACCAGATAGAAGCCTACTTACGCGAGGGCTTTAGTTATCGTGAGATAGGCAAACGCCTGAAAGTCAGTCATAGCACCATTAGCCGAGAAATCAGACGAAATAGGATCCGGGAAAATCACTATCTACCCGAAGTCGCCCAGGCAAAGACACTCAAAAGGCGCGTTCAAGCCGCAAAGTCGTGTCTATCTAAGCTGACCATCACCTTTGTTGAGTTCGGATTAAAACAAAAGTGGAGTCCCGAGCAAATTGCAGGCGTGGGCCGGATTATTGGGCTTTCAGTGAGTCATGCATGGATTTACGGTTATGTGCAACGGGATAAATTGAGTGGCGGCAAGTTGTTTAGGCACTTACGACAAGGCCATCGACGATATCGCAAAGGTCGTCGTGCGAAGCGTGTCATTATCCCGAACCGAGTGGGCATTGAGCACCGCCCAGCGATTGTTGACAAGAAAAGACGGTTCGGTGACTGGGAAGCTGATACCGTACTGGGTAAGCATGGAACGGGTGCCATAGTCAGCCTAGTTGAACGCCAAAGCAAGCTTTATTTAATACGTAAAGTGCCAGCAAAGAGCGCGGCAGACGTAAGCAGAGCCATGATAGGCATGCTGTGGCGATATCGCCGTCATGTGCATACGATAACCGCTGATAATGGCAGCGAGTTCTGTGACCACGAGCTAGTTGCAGATAAGCTCAACACTGATATTTATTTTGCGAATCCGTATTCCTCATGGGAGCGCGGATTGAATGAAAACTTCAACGGTTTACTGCGCCAGTACATACGCAAAGGCACGGATTTAAGAACGGTAACGGATAAGCAGGTGGCCGATATAGAACGTGCGCTAAACGCCAGACCTAGAAAGTGCCTAGGTTACAAACAGCCTGTCGTTGTGTTTAACGAATTACGCAATGCGGCCTAATTTAGCGAGTGGTGCACTTCGGGGTTGAATTCGCG
>NZ_JACDWU010000200.1:0-69142 GCF_016464045.1 Pseudoalteromonas sp. bablab_jr011
ATATGTCAGTACCTTTGCTTTTCAGCAAGCTTGTGACGCATCATTACTGTGATATGAGATACATGATAATAAAATAAAGGCATCAATTTTGATGTTTATACATTAGCTCGTCTTGACTTCAAGGGAGCGTCCATATATGTCCTGATTAATAATAGTAAATATAAAGATGAACAATAGGTCAAACCTACCTAGTTAAACCCGCTATGGACAAGGTATTTAATGCCGCGTGGGTGTCTTCATACAGCTTAATCCAGGTAAGCCGTTGTTGAATTTCTCTGTTCATAGACACCAAGTATATTGAAATGATGTCCATGAATCACACACCTCAATCCTGTTAATTCTCCTTCTCTAACCAAAAAATTAGTTCATCTAAACTTTCTTCATCTAAATTGCGTGCGATATCATCGAATATGCTTCCTCTCAAATATAATAAGTATCTGAGTAAAGCTCTCCTTTCATCAGCATTTAAAGACTTTCGCCGCTCTTCATTATCTAAGTGGATCAAAAATGTGTCTAAAAAGTAATATTCCCCTTTAGCACTGGCAAGTCGCGCTAGGCCAGGCAGAAAATATAAAAAACCTTCTAGATTAATAAAACTAATAGGCGAATACGTAATAATTCCTACATCATTAAATGATAGTGATTCGTTATCTCTATGTTGTAAGGTTCTTTCGTGTTCCAAGCACTCTTCGCAATGATTATAATTTGTAAAGTGCGCTGGACGGACTCTAGAAGCAAAGGCCCTTTTTAACTGTCTATACTGTTCCGTCATCTACAAAACCTTTCTACTTTTTTTTTGCAATTTGTCCGCTGCTTTTCTATATTCATTAATCGCATTTTGATGATTCTCATCAGCACCTCCGAACCAGCGTTTACTAAATTCCTCTCTCAAATCAGCACAATCGCGATTTCTTCTTAGCTCCCACTCCCATTTATCACACTGCGAGCCTCCTCCTGGGTACTGCTCTTGGCATCTATTCTTATACTGCCGCCTGTTGCCTTCATAGGCAACTCTGTCATTTTCCGATTGTACAAAAGGACTTGATGCAGACTCTGCCATCATCCATAAATTTTCGGCATATCTTTTCTCAACTAGATAGATAGCACCAGCCGTACCTACTAAATATCCAGTATATCTAATAGCCGTCGAAAGCCTCAGTGTAGACATAACATTGAGGGTAGGACTAACAGATGCTATAGACATATAACCACTCGGATCTAACTTGTTAACTGGATCTGCTTCTGTATACAAAAATTTATTTAGACTTAATATATTAAACTTGCAGCCCATCCACTCATCTTGCTGCGTAAACCGTCCAATACTCTGGTCAACGCGCACGCAAGTAGTACTGGTCTAGGTCGCCATCAAACTGCTCACCGGTGAATAAAAAGTTATTCTCCGTGGTGCCCGTTTGGTTGAGTAGCTCACCAAAGGCGGAGTAGGTATAGCTGTCGCTATGTGTGCCTGAGTCGTCGCTCAGTAAACGCGTTCAGCCAAGGCCATCGTATTAGGTGATAAGAGTGGGTGTCCTGATTAATAATAGTGCAACAATGCATCCACCATCGCAATGCGATTACCCCGTTTGTCGTATTCATAACGGGTAACTTGCCCATGCGCGTCTTTGACTTCTATTTGCTGGCCAGCGGCATCGTAGCGATACTCAGTGAGGTTGCCTCTGCCATCAACAGTTGCCACCATACGCCCGGCTTTATCGTACTCTTGGCGTAGATTAAAGTGGGTGTCCTGATTAACTATCCTTTCAAAAGTCTAATTTTTCTTTTAATTTAGTCCCAGATTCTGATTCTCTGAAAGCCAAGGAGTAACTATTAAACATCTTCTGATCATCTGTTATGCTTTGAAACCAAGGCTCGGCCGAGTTTTCTATCACGATCAAAATATCATTCAATGCTTTTTCTATTGAACATGTGTCTCTAACATCCCAGCCCCAACTCCCAAAACAAATTTCCTCTTCATCAATAAAATATCCAGAAACCTGCCCAAAGCCCTTTATAAAATTAGAAGGGAATTTTTCCTCTTGGTATCCAGGAATTAACGCAAGCTTTTGGCAGTCAACAGGAACTGTCATAAATTTTTTGTTAGAAAGAAGCCAAAACATAACCAAGTCTATATAGTCTCCTCTTATTCGATAAAACCAAAATTTGTCTGGTCCAAGTATGAAACCTAATCTATTGAGACTTTCAGTAAAGCCACAATCATAAGCACACTGTATCAAGGCTTTATTATTAGTCACTACTATTTTCTCCTGTTTATAAATACATCGATGATGGGAGCATTATTATGTCTTTTCTTATAACCAGGCAACTTACTTTTAGAAGTCCCCGCTTTACCTGTTTTTAAATCAAAAGCTAAAACTACTTTACCAGTATTAGTATTAGTCAGTATTACATCAAGCCCCATTGACCCTTTATCTCTTTTATCGCCAATTCCATCATTAGTCCTTTTACCTGCATCAAAAAAGAACACTTCGGCTTCAAGCCTAACATTGTATTTCTTAAGTTGACGATTCAACTGTGAAGAGGTTTCCGCAATGCGGTCTTTTAGGTTTTTATGAGCACTTGAACCAAAAGATTGAGCCGATTGCCCTCTTTCAGCCACATCATCAACAGCTTGTACCATATTAGTAAGAACAAATTCACCAACAACACCAAATACTTGCTCTACAGCTTGGTCTTTTACATAGTCTTTGACCTCTCCCCACATCGCTCTCGTTATATAGCGAGAATAATTAGGTATAGTCTGAGAAATCAGTGTATTTCTCATATTGCTGGAAACATTAAGACTAGCTAAACCATAATGCCCTGAAGGGTCAATCCAATTAGTTGCATCCGAATTTGCATAGGTATACTTGTTTAAACTATAAGGGTAATAACCATTCCCCAACCACTCATCTTGCTGAGTAAACCGCCCTACACTCTGGTCGTAATAACGTGCACGCAGGTAGTACTGGTCTAGGTCGCCATCAAACTGCTCACCGGTGAATAAAAAGCTATTCTCCGTGGTGCCCGTTTGATTGAGCAGCTCACCAAAGGCGGTGTAAGTATAGCTGTCGCTTTGTGTGCCTGAGTCGTCGCTAGGAGCTAAACAGGACACTCACCCTAAAATTTATATAATGCTACCCATACTAGAGCGATTAGATATCAATCCTGGAAATTGGCTTACACTCACAACATCACTCACCAAAGCTTTCAAAGCAGCCATTGGCAAAGAGCTTGCTGTCACCGACTACACCAACCATATGCATCGAAAGCGACGAAGCGGCCTTAATAAAGTATCAGCAAAGCCTTGTTTGCTTAACTTGCAGACCACAGCTGATTTGATAAAGAGCTAACCCTCTTTGACCAGCTTATACCTAAAATTAGTAAAAGCAGATATTTCAGGTGAATTAACCGTTTGCTTTAACCACATTGAGCACACAAGCGAGCGCTTTTACGAACAAACTAAAGAAAAAAGTCATGAACTTTTTTCTTTTTTTAAGGTGACTGTCTTGATTAATTAATCACATTTGGTGTGAGAGTATCTATGATGCTAGCCAGTTCATCTGCCTCAAATTGACTCTCTAACCAACCATCAGGTAACAGCAACTCTAAGAACAGCCTCATATCTTCCCCTGAGCCATATACAACAAACCCAGCTCCATCAATCACTATTTTTAAAACTCCAGCTTGTTCACACTTTTTTGCAAAACGCTTTAATGGTCGGTTGTATTTTTTGCCATAGAGGCTGCCAACTGCAGGGGTTGGTAACGGGACAAGGCTTCTTAGTTTGCCATAATCAATATCATTGACGCTGGCTAGAATCATAGGCACACCAGGCATTATTTCAGCCATAAATTTGCCATTTTCTCTGATCATAATGAAAGGTTGCTGCCAATAACTGACAAGTTTTGGGTCTAAAACAATTTCTTTATCAAACTCTGAGTACGTGTTTCCAGTCGACCTCGGTTGTCCAAATACTGAGTTCCAATCATTTACCATTGATGCTTGCTCACTCAATTTATAGCCGCAGTGCCAGTCTGAAGCGTGCTTAAACAATATAAACCTAGCAGCCCCATTTGTCAGTGCTTCAAACCATGCTCTAGGAAACCCTGAATCAGTGTATTCGAGGTGCTCAATAAGTAAGTCATCTCCTAGAAAGTAATGACTAAGTAGTAAGTCTCTAAAATCATTTGAATAGTTTTTCATATTTTATCTATAGGTACCGTTTAACAATTGGTGCAATTGGCTTGTAACCCCTAACCGTGGCACATGCAACATCCATTGCCAAAGATGTTTCATATAAAATTAGCAATGCAAAATCTTTGTCACTATTCGATAAGGCCTTATAAGTTTTACCAGAATAAACATTTAGCCCATTCAGTCTATGTAAAATTCTCACCAGCCAATGCAAACGCCTATGTAGATGTTCAGCTACATCAACCAAATTACCCCTCACGTCCGGACCATCCATATATTTTGGACGAGCATGATGTTTGTTACTTTTACCATATTGACGTACTAGGCTCCCCGCTTTACATAGACTTCGTCTAATATTCTGATATGTTTCATATCTTTTTTTGGCTTTATAGCCATTTCCCCAGACTCTCACAAAGCTTGATAAGCCAAAATCTGCAAGACCAAAACCTATGAACATGTTACCGCTTGGGTCTATTCCATTAGTCGGTTCAGAGTGGGCATATAAGTATTTGTTCAACGTAATAGGAGTGCACGATTTCCCCATCCACTCATCTTGCTGAGTAAACCGCCCTATACTCTGGTCGTAATAACGCGCACGCAAGTAGTACTGGTCTAGGTCGCCATCAAACTGCTCACCAGTGAATAAAAAGTTATTCTCCGTGGTGCCAGTTTGATTAAGCAGCTCACCAAAGGCGGCATAGGTATAGCTGTCGCTTTGTGTGCCTGAGTCGTCGCTAAGTAAGCGCGTTGAGCCTAGGCCGTCGTAGTGATAGGTATTGGTGGTATTCTGGCTTGCATTGGTAGTAAGGGTTTGACTGAGTAAGTCATCACCATAAAGGTAGGTTTTGAGGCGTGCGCCAAGGTCGTTACTCTCAGCAATCACTTGTGCATAATCACGGTTGTTATCAACCAGATAATGCGTTGCCTGCCCATTGAGGGTTTTCGCAATACGAATGCCATCAATATTGTATTGATAGTCAGCCTTACCACCACCTACTGCTGTGGCATCGAGCGATATCATGCGGTTACGAATATCGTACACATACTGCACCTGCGCATTATTGACGGTTTTAGCTAGGGTATTGCCATTGTCATCGTAGCTGTAGGTGGTGTTTTGCGTCCCGCTGCTCTCGCTGCTGATACGGTCGTTGTCGTCATACACATAGCTGGTTGTTTCACCATTGATGGTTTGTGTTAGGCGGTTGCCCACATCATCATAGGTAAAGCGTGCGAGGTAGTTGCCTTGTAGTGCATCAGTGACACTTTCAGAAATCAGACGATAGCGGTTGTCGTAGCCATAATCTGAGGTTCTGCCTGTGCTTTGCTCTAACTTAGTGCGACGGCCTGTGTCATCCAGTGTGTAGGTAAACGCTTCAATTAACGCACCTTGGGCATTGTAATGTTGCACCTTGGTGAGGCGATTAAGCACATCGTACTCATAGGTGGTGCTGGTGCCGTTAGCGTTAATTTGCGAGGTGCGATTACCATTATCGTCATAACCATAGCTTGCTTGCATCACGCCATCTACGGCTACCGAGATTAAGCGATTGAGCGCATCGTAATCTGCGCTTTCAGTGCGCGTTTGCCCATCTTGATAGGTGATAACCGTTTGCACTTTGTTGCTGTTGTTGTCATAGCTGTATGCCAACACTTCACCGCTTGGCTTGGTTTCTTTTATCAAGCGGTTTTGCGCATCATACTTGTACTGCCATGTTCCTTGTCGGCCAGAGGCTTGAGTACGGTTACCATTATTGTCGTAAGTATAGGTTTCTACATCAGCTTGTGAGTAAATCACTTTTACTAAGCGGTTATTGGTATCGTATTCATAACGAGTCAGTTCACTGTTAAAGTTGGTATGGGTAATTTGGTTACCCACTTCATCATAGGTAAATCGCTCCACTTGACCAAGGGGCAAAGTACGGCTAAGTACATTACCACGTTTATCATACGCCCAGCTTGTAGTGCGGCCCAGCGCATCTGTTTGCGTGAGCTTGTTGCCTAATTCATCGTAAGTGTAAGTGGTCGGGTTACCCTCAACATCTTCTACCTTCGTTAAACGGCCTGAGCCATCATAGTGGTAACGGGTGATAATACCTGCTTGGTCTGTTTGTGAGGCTCTGCGACCTCGGGCATCGTAGGTCGTCGTGCTAACGGTGCTATCTGGGAAGGTGGTTTTGATTAGCCTGTCTGCTAAGTCATAGTCATATTCATAACGGTTAGAAAGGGCATCAATCATGGCGATGCGATTACCCCGTTTGTCGTATTCATAACTCGAGGTTTGCCCGAGGGCATCTTTTATCGCAATCTGCTGACCAGCGGCATCATATGTATATTCAGTTCTCTCACCACGGCTGTCAATTGCAGCTACCATGCGCCCGGCTTTGTCGTACTCTTGGTGCATAGTTGATGCATCTGGGTAAGTGGTTTTAACCAAGCGATTGGCTGCATCGTATTCATACTGTGTCTTTGCGCCATTGCGGTCGGTTTCGCTAATCAGGTTGCTTTCAGCATCGTATGTTTTGGTGGTAAGCGTACCATCAGGATAACGCGTTTGCGTGTGGTTACCACGGGTGTCGTAATCCATCTCGGTACGGCGACCTAACTCATCAACCATCGCCGTTTCGTTATCGAATACATCGTACTCAATGAGGGTTTCATGCCCCATAGGGTCGATGATTTTAACTAATCGGCCTTTGTCATCATATTCATACTGAGTGACTAGCGATTCGGCTGTGCCATTGGCGAGGGTGCGCGTCATAGTTTCGCTCAGCTCACGGCCCATTGCATCACGCTGGTACTGAGTCACCACGCCATCAGCATCAGTTTTGCTGCCAATATAAAAGGCATCACCATATTTTTTATAGGTAAAGGCGGCTTGTGTACCTATATCGTCAGATAAGGATGCAAGTTCACCCAAAGATGCATTGTAGATAAAATTAGAAACCTCACCGAGCGCGTTGGTACTCTTCGAAATATTGCCATCAAGAGTGTACTCGTTGATGAGTAAACGAACACCATCAGGATCAGCTTCCGTCAGCAACCTGTTGAAATTACCGTAGCTGAAGTTAACCGTATGGTTTAATGCATTGGTTTCACTCAGCTTGTTACGATTACCATCGTATGTCCAGGCCAAGGTATTACCCTCACCATCGGTCATTGATAAGACGTTTTGGTCACCGTCATAGGTACGGGTGATGGTTTCACCTAGCGCATTGGTTTGCGTGAGCACATTACCCATGCTGTCGTAGGTCAGGATTTGGGTATTGCCACGGCGGTCTTTAATAAGCTGGCGATTCGCATCAAGCTCGTGCGTAAACTCAAGGCGGTTGCCATCGGCATCAATTTGCGCAACAAGACGACCTTGTTCATCGTATTCATTACGCACAATTCGAACGCCATTTGCAGCAATAATATCGAGCAAGCCATGGCTTTTGTTGTAAGTAAACTCTGTACCTTGTTGCAATTGATCTTTGTGGACGATTAAATCGCCATTTTCATCATATTCGTAACTAATACTGGTGTTATCTGGCAACAGTATTTTTTTTATGCGGTCATTGGCATCGCGCTCGAAAGTGATGCTCATCCCGCCGCTGTGAATAATACCATTTTTGGTATAGGTCAGCGTGTGGCCTGTTGGCGTAGTAATACGCTCAATAGTAAAGCCTTCGTTTAGGTCAAAGGTATAACCATCGACTGTTACTAATTGGTACTGAGTTGGATCAACTGGGTTGCCTGGGTCACCTAAATCAACTAAGTCACCCGCATACACACGCAACAAACCATAACTTTTTTGCGTCAGCGTAGAAGTTGTGCCGTCTATCGCCTCAAATTCTAAGGTTACGTCTTGAATAGGGATTATTTGATTACAATGCGGGTTTGCCTTAGCTTTAAACTTCTCGATTCGCCCATCGGGTAAAGTGATAGTGACAATTGGGTCGCCATTGGGTTCCACACACCAGTTACTGAAGAAACCAGAACGATATTCGTTCAGCCCCCAGCCTTTACCAAGAGTGCGAGATTCCTGAATACGGATATTCTGGTAATCAACTCGCCAACCGTAACCGAAATCTAAATTTTTATGCTTATCGCGCGTATCATACGTTCGCGTCACGCCAATGGGCATTCCCGCAACGGCAATGTTCACATCTTCAAAGGTGATGGAGAAGTTACCCACTTTTAGGTCACCCTCAACAGCGATGTTGGCGCTTTCTTGCGACAACCGCCCTGATGCGTCTTGCGCCTCAAGCACCAGCGTATATAAGCCGTTATTGAGCATTGTTGGGTCAAAGGTTGCTACAGCCTGTTGCTGAACATTCTGTTGGCCACTTGCCAGCTCAATTGGGTTGCTGTCTTCAGTACCACGCTCAAAATACACTAACCGCCAATTTGCTAGATTGGTATCTTCAACACTAATAACGACATCTATAGGTTCAGATACCACCGCGTTATTAGTTGGAGAAATAATCGCTAAGGATGGAGGGTCAATGTCACTTGGATCTTTAACATAAAAGCTTGCCGTTACTTCAATATTTGCATATGCATCTGTCACGGTAGCTTTAATTGCATGTTCACCCAGGCCAGAAGCGGTAATTTGCGCACTGTATGTTGAATCTGTAACAACAACTTGCCCGTCAACCTCTAATGCCACAGTAACAGGTGCGATGGCATTAGTAGGGATTATTTTAATGGTGACTAGTTCGCCTTCATCAGCAAAGCCTGGTGTTGCACTAACAGTTGCATCAAGCACAGTATCCGCACTATTAACTGTGATAGTCCATCCCTGCTCTACATATCCTTGGCCATCACTAACTCGTACGCGCACAGCAGCTTGCTGGTTAGCATCTGGCTGCCAAGAAATTACACCGGTATCATTAATGCTCATGCCTTCAGGGGCTTGTTCCAAGGTATAAGTGAGTGCATCGCCTTCAGCGTCTGTCGCCTCAACATGATATTGGTAAAGGTAGGTTGCACGGGCAATCGTCCCTGGCGTTGAGCTAATAACAGGTAATGTGTTAGTTGCCGTGCCATCACTAACATTCAATATGAATGATTGGGTTGCATAACCGCCCCGGCCGTCTTCAACGCGCACACTGACTTCTTGTGAGCCAGAGTCTGATAGTTGAGGTACCCATGTGATCAACCCAGACTCAAAATTAATATTCATCCCTTCAGGTGAAGTCACTAGTAGATAACTTAATGAGTCACCATCTGTATCTTGTGCATCAACATCATAGCTATATTCAACACCATACTGAGCTTGCCCTTGCGGCGTTGAAGTGATTGTAGGAGCAGCGTTGCCTCCTTTCTGCTCAACGACTCTCAGAGCAAAACTTTGCTGTGAGTAGGCACCAAAGATATCAGTTGCATTCACTTTAACTGCATATTCACCAAGCTCGACTGATGTGGTTGGCCAACTGATAGCGCCCGTGGATGAATTGACCATCATTCCCTGCGGCGCACTGACAAGGCTATAGGTAACATTATCTCCGTCAGGGTCGGTCGCTGTGACATTATATAAATACGTAGCGCCTTGAATTACTTCATTTTGCGGCTGCGACGTTATGGTTGGTGGCGCGTTAGTACGAGTGTTAAGTGTAAATGTTTGAGTATCGTTGCCACCAGCTAGGTCTGTAACTTTTAACGCAACTTCGACTTGCCCTAAATCGGCTACCTGAGGGTTCCATGTGATCTCGCCTGACAAACTATTGATGCTCATTCCCTCTGGAGCAGAGGTTAAGCTAAATTTAAAAATATCGTCTGCGCTGTCGGTTGCATCTACATTGTAGTAATAAGGGTATCCTACAGAGGCTAATAATACAGGCTCTGTTGTAATTACAGGTAGTTGGTTAGTATCAATTGATGCAGTGACATTAATATAAAAAGCTTGTGCTTTTGTACCATAGGCAAGATCAAATGCACTAATATGAATGTATTGGCTTCCTACTTGATGCGGCTTAGGTGTCCAAGTAACTTCGCCCGTTAATGAATCCAAAGAAACACCAGCTGGCCCCTGATTGATGTAATACATGACAAAATCAGATGTATTTGGATCACTCGCATTCATTTTATAGGTATATGTTTGCCCAACGACTGCGGTACGATTCGGAGTAGAATCAATAATAGGCGTTAGATTGCGCTCACGACTCCCAAGAGCCCAACTTTTGGTATCACTTAGCCCATCGATATCTGTTACACTAATCCGAGCAACTTTTGCAGATGCTATATTGTTTTCAAAGGCACATTCATAAGCATTAACCTCGTCTATTTTGATGATAAGCTCTTTTCCCATTAAGCTTGGATCATCAAGAGTAAGAAAACCATTGTAAGATTTGTTTACACCTAACGAAGGTATAGCTAACTCTTTCAGTACGTTTTGATTTACTAATGTATCAGCATATAGCTTAACTTTAACTCCCTCAGTTGAAGGCAAAGTACCTCTGTTTGTAACACCAAAACGGATTGCTATCTTTCCATTTGATGGTCTCGCAGAAATGTCAGTAGCAACTAAGTCGAACATACGTCCACTAGCTAATACATCATTTGCTACTAAACTCGAAATATCAAAGGTGCTAGATGCCAACATGGTCGGTTGTATATTCTCAGAAACAGTTCCTTCACTTTGCTGCAGGTAACTGTAGTTAGAGTGTGCGCTTGGCCATTTTTCGTTCCTTGATTCAAGCACTACGACTTGATTCCCACTAACCACCAACTCACCTTCACCATCGTTATCTACATCAACAAAAACAGGCGATCCGTTTAATGATTGTGTAGCATAACCTTTTGTATTCTTTGCTGAAAGCTCACCTGTGTAACCATTGTAAACATACATTTTTCCATCGCTGTGATATCGAAGTATGTCGAAATATCCATCCAAATCAAGGTCTACAATAGTTGCCCCAACGTTGTTTCCCTTTTCATTTGCCGCCCATAAGTTTGAGCCATCGAGACCTGCATACAAGGTATTGTTACTAGGTGAATATATTTCGAGATTACCGTCTCGAGTGAAATCACCTATATTTAAAGACCCTGCGTAAGTGACTTTTTTGCTCCAAATTAGTGTTCCATCGTCATCTATTAAATTAAGCCAACGACCATTAGACCGATATTCATTTACGACAAGTTCAGGAAATAAATCGTTGTCAAAATTACCCGTAGCATAAAAAGCTTTGTATAAAACATTCGTGCTTTCACTTTTTGATGTATTCCAAAGTAAATTTCCGCTTGCATCACGAACTTCATTAAAGTGTACTAGTTCAAATGTGCCATCATTATCTATATCTATTACAAGTGTGTTCCCTTGAGCCGATTGATAAGGACTTCGATTACTTGGCTGAGTGAAACTCCAAAGCCTTTTCCCTTGAGCATTATAAACACTCGGTCCAAAGATGATCTCTGGCTCACCATCTGAGTCAATATCTGCAGTATGGATAGATGAGTAGTTATAATAACTATAATGAACATCAACTGCTGCGACATCGCTTATCCACCGAGTAGTCCCATCTGAATTTAATGCAATCATAGAGCCTGTATTTTCTTGGATGAACACAAATTCCGTATTTGTATCACCATCCAAGTTTATAAGTGCACCAACTACATAACGATGGGCAGAAAGGTCTGTTCGACGCCATATTTCTTCACCAGAAATTGCATCTATAGCATATATATAGCGGCTAGTTGTGATACCCACTATTGCTTTCTTATCTTGCTTGTTTAAAAGCCCATCTTGGTTAGAATCAAACAAAGGCGCAACTAAAGGTTGATTCAAACTTATATACCGAGAAGTACTTAATACTTTATGTTCAAGATTGTGCAAAGGTGAATCTTCACTAATACACTGGTTGTTAAAACTGGATAAATGGCCAGGATAGCTATTTTTTACGGGATTCCAAATAAAGCTCCCAGATTCAGGATTGATACGTGCAGATTCAGGAGCAAGCTCAAGCTCCCAGTTTTTGATTTCAACAGTGTTCGCATCTAACGCTGTAAAAGTATGCGAAAATGAGCTTAGGTCATTAGCCAGCGAAAGAGAATGCTCAATAATGTTTGGCGCTGAAGGCGGTATGTCTCCAGTTAGTTCATAGGACTGTATATCGTAGTTACCTAAGCTATCTTGTACCTGCAATATCACATGAAATCTTTGCCCTTTGATAGCGCTCGGTACTTGCCAAGTTACTAATCCTGACTGCGAGTCAATTTTTAGCCCTTCAGGTCCACTAAACACACGATAAGAAATGCTAGCGCTTGAGTCATACTTCGACATTGCTTGGTATTGATACAGCTCACTCTGAATTGCGCGAATACTTGGTTTTGAAGTAAATTTTGGCGGCACATAAGAGCCATCAACTATTAGTTCAAACTCTTGCAGATCTGTAGCACCAGCAATATCAGAAACTCTAACAGCAACTCGATGACTCCCAACTTGAGAGTAATTTGCCTTAAAATCGAGTACGCCACTAATCGCATCCAGCGACATACCAGTGGGCCCCTCAACAAGCGTAAACTGATGTCCATCCCCAATATCAGGATCTTCAACCTTTAGCTGGTATGAATAAAAAACATCGACTGATGCTGATGTAATTGCGGATGACACTATTTTTGGTGCATCATTTGAATCGGTAACAGTAATAGAAAATATTTGGCTATCTGACAATCCCGCTTTATCTCTTACAACGACATCGAATAGCGCAGACTTAACCGAATTGTTCTCAGTACTACACTCTTTAATTTTATCGGATGTCAAATCTATTCGAGCTGTTAAATCTGAAGTTGGTTTGCTTAACAGTGGTAATGTGATATTTACACTTTGCCCATGTGATAAGCGGTCAATTTCAGTTTGAGCCAATTGTTGATTGTTATCGCGTACCGTTAATATAATTGGCTCATCGATATCTAGACTGCTTCGGTTTGTAACAGTGATTTTTACTTGTTCAGCCAGCGCTTGTACTGAAGTAATAGCAACATCAGCTTGCGGAATACTCTCGAACTGTTTCTTAATCTCCTGTACTTTTATAGCAACAAATGCACTTGAAAATGACTGCGCACTCAAACCACCCGAGCGTAATACGTTCAAATCCCATGCTGCACCGCCAAGCGATAGCGCTAAATCAATATAATCTTTATCTGTAGTGCCAGATTTACTTCTAATTTTGACATTTTCACACAGCTTATAGCCACCGCTACCATCAGCGACATAACCAATTTGGTTTTGACCCATACCCAATGCTATCGTCGTGCCATCTCCACACAAAAATGTTGCATTAACAACAACATTTAAAATAACACTCTTAGCAGATAGGCTTTGTTTCAAATTTTCATACGATAGTGTCTGATCCCAGTTATCGCGATCCTCATCCGAAACTAAAATAAAGTTTCGAGACGAACTTTCTCGCAGTGGATAATTCAAAGCAAAGTCTAGCCCTGCCCAACCATCTTCTGTTCCACCATTTAGTATAAGTTTATCGCTAGCCTCAACAAAAGCAGTTGAACTTCCAAATGACTGCCCTTCAATGTCAATTTGCCTTGGAGCAACTGTTCCACTTCCAAAACCGACTAAACCGTAATTGTTTATATCGTTACCATCACCGATTTTGTTTGAACGTAAATGAGCATCTAATAATGGTATTAATTCAGCAACCCAGCCATGCTCACCGCTCATGGAACCTGATTCGTCAATTACAACTGCCACGTCTGAAAATACGTTTTCAGCATTATCTAATTGCTGCGAGGTAGCACAATATGGGTTGAATGATGATAACGAAGACAAATATTCTGCACTGGGGTTCCAAGCTAACTTGCCATCTAATGGATTAATATCGGCTTGCTTTGGAGCACTTTGAAGTGAGAATTTAAGTTCATCTACCGTATTTGGGTCTTGCGCCTCAACGTCATATAAATAGGGCGTACCCGTTATAACATTCAAAGGAGGTGTACTGGTGATCACTGGAGGCTTATTAGCCTCAATTACATTAATCGTTATTTGCCCTAAATTAGAAGTAAGCTCCTGATCTCTGGCAACAAAGGTAAACTTATCTGGGCCAAAATATCCTGCATTCGGACTATATGTGAATTGGTTACCTGCTAATACAGCTATACCATTATTTGGTTGAGTAACAATCTCGAAACTTAGTACATCCGCTTCTGGATCTAATGCTGCTAATTTTGCTAATAGAACCGTGTTCTCAAGAGTCTCCCAATTTTCATTTTCAGCAACTGGTGCATCATTTACTGGGGTTACATTAATTCGGACTAAAGCCGGTTCAGATTCTAAATCCCCATCCGACACAGTGAAGGTAAATTCATCATTGCCAAAGAAGTTCGGATTTGGTGTGTAAGTAACAGTTGGTGGTTCGCCTGAAATAACCCCATTGCTAGAACTTGTAAATTGCCCAATCGAGATAACATCGCCATCCACATCTGCGCCCGAAAGAGTTATTAAAAGTGGGCTGTCTTCAGCCGTCGTAAGTGTTTGTGCAAATGCGATCGGCGCGTCGTTTACCGGCGTGACTGTAATTGTTATGGTTGCAGTGTTTGAATCTTCTTCACCGTCATTTACGCTAAAGGTAAATTGGTCTGTACCAACAAAGTTTATATTTGGGGTATAAGTGTATTCAGGACCTTCGCCTGTCAATTGACCATATTTAGGCAAGCTTAATTTAGTGTAAACTAGAGGGTCATTGTCTTCATCACTAGCCAGAGCTGTGAATGTTATAGTCGTGTCTTCTTGAGTGGTTATAAGTGTATCATTCGCAACAGGGGCAACGTTGTAGCAGGTAGTGAATCCCTTAAAGTTGAACGTTATCCACCCCTTTCCACCTAAGCGATAATCAGTTAACTCAACAACACCAAATTCCTGTATGCGATAATTGAAATTCGCACCAAAGGCATCATTTTCTATCCAGAATGGGACTATTATGTCTTTACCAATCAATTTGCTCAGGTTTGTATTGAGCTCTTTTGAATTTTTGACACCGGGTACTCCTTGAACCCAATCACCAACTTCAACCAAGTTATCTGAACTATCGTACGGGTTGATATAGCTATCACTCGTTCCAGGAGAAATAAATCCTTCCGCTAAAGACTTCGCGTTATTATCACCACTCCATGTTAACCAACTATAGTTACCATTCCCACGACCTAATGGTACCTTTTCGTGAGAATAGGGCACTTCATTTTTGATCAGATCATGAGGTAAGGTAAGCGGGTAAATTTCACAAAAATCATTGTTAGCAGCAAAACCTGCGCTAGCGACAAAAAGTAAAAGCGTGGATAAAAAAAATCGAGGCTGTAATATCATATCGTTCCCAAAAATATACTTAAGGGAACTTTGTTTGTGTCAAAAAAAGACACTATTTCCCTGTGTATTATTCGAATTCCATTCGTAGATTGCTAAAAAGTTACATTAACAAGAACAACACCACAACATAATTTATTCAAAAAACATATAAAGAAGAGAAAATACTTGTTTAGCATTAGATATATTACACGTTATAAATCTATTTCATTATTTACACGTAAAAGTTATTCACCTTATCTAAATTATATTTATATCAGCCATAAAAAAAGCCGCATAAATGCGGCTTTGAGGTTAGTCTCACTTCACTTTGGGCGTGTCTCCAAATTTCAGTGAATACGTTACCAAGGAACTTTTTTAATGTAATTAAATTGATTCTAAAGCAATTTTAACCATTTCGTTAAAGGTGCTTTGACGCTCTTCACTCGGCGTTGCTTCTCCGGTGATCACGTGATCACTTACGGTAAATAGTGCCATAGCTTTTGCGCCATACTCGGCTGCTACGCCGTACATGCCTGCTGTTTCCATATCAACGGCGAGTACGCCTAGTTTGTCGAGCTCTTGATAGAATGTGTTATCTGCTTGGTAGAATGTATCTGTTGTGAATACATTACCTACTTTTGCTTCGATACCTAGTTCTTTCGCAGCGTTTACGCCATTAAGTAGTAAACCAAAATCAGCAATAGCGGCAAAATCGTAACCACGCACACGTGCACGGTTTACGTTTGAGTCAGTGCTTGCACCTTGTGCAAAGATAACGTCGCGAATTTTAATATCGCTACCAATACCACCACAGGTACCAATTCGAATTAGATTTTTAACGCCATAACTAACAATCAATTCACGGGCATAAATTGACATCGATGGAATACCCATCCCAGAACCCATAATACTCACTGGCTTACCTTTGTAGGTACCGGTAAAGCCATACATATTACGAACGCCTGTTACTTGTTTTGCGTCATCTAAAAAGTTTTCAGCAATGTACTGTGCGCGCAGTGGATCACCCGGCATTAATACCGTTTCTGCAAATTCGCCTACATTGGCACTGATATGAGGAGTACTCATTATTGGTTTCCTTTTTTGTTCGCTAATAGCTCATCTTTAAAGCCATCACCGTATTCAAGTGCAGGCAGATTAAACCACTGGGCAAGGGTTTGACCTATGTCTGCAAAGCTAGCTCTTTCACCAAGCGGGGTGTTTGTCATTCCCGGTTGGTAGGCAAGTACTGGCACATATTCACGTGTGTGGTCAGTACCCGCTGCGGTTGGATCACAACCGTGATCAGCGGTAATGATAAGTACATCATCACTCTGTAGCTGATTTAAAATAGTCGGTAAGTAATCATCAAACTCTTTTAACGCTGTGGCATAACCCACTGCATTACGGCGATGACCGTACTTTTCATCAAAATCAACTAGGTTTGTAAAAATCAAACTATGGTCCGGAGCCGATGCTATCACCTCTGAGGTTTTCTCAAGTAGGTTCATCAGGCCCGGCGCTTTGTGTTTTTGGGTAATGCCTTGGTGTGCATAGATATCGGCAATTTTGCCAATACTGATCACTTCACCGCCGTCTTGCGATAATTTATCAAGCAAGGTTGGCGACGGTGGTAACACCGAATAATCACGACGATTACCTGTGCGGGCAAAATCATCGCGGTTAGAACCCAAAAATGGCCGCGCAATCACTCTTCCTATGTTCATTTCATCAAGCAGCGCCCGTGCGATTTCGCAAACCTGATAAAGTTTCTCCAGTCCAAATGATTCTTCGTGCGCGGCTATTTGAAACACGCTATCAACTGAGGTGTAGCAAATCGGCATGCCGGTTTTCATATGCTCTTCACCCAGTTGTTCTAAAATGGTGGTTCCTGAGGCATAACAGTTACCTAAAATGCCAGGAATACCAGAACGAGCAATTAGCTCGTCAACAAATTCTTGCGGAAAACACGGCTGTGTATTAGGGAAATAACCCCAATCAAATAACACAGGAACGCCCGCCATTTCCCAATGGCCAGACGGTGTATCTTTACCGCTTGATAACTCTTTAGCATAACCCCACGCACCTGTTGGCGCTTGACGGTCACTGACTAAACAAGGCTCTTTACCAGCAGCTTCACATGCATCGGCTAACCCTAAACGCGTTAAATTAGGCAACGCTAAATGCTCACCCGTTTCGTCTGCATAGGCTTTCAATAGATGAGCAAAGGTATTCGCGCCTACATCACCAAACTTCTCTGCGTCAGGTGCTGCGCCAATTCCTAGGCTATCTGCCATTAAGATGATTGCTCTTGCCATGGGTACCTCGTTATCAATGTGTGAATACTTTATATGCTCTTTGAATTTTTGGTACAGGACATAAGTCCTGTTTCATTAAACGGAAACATTATAAATTTGCGTCCTTAAGCGAAGCAAAAGAGATTAATCGTGTCTTTTTTGCTATTGTGATCTACCTAACAATGTTTCCTTCTGTGTGGGCGAGAACTTTAGTGACACGAACAATTATAGCTATTGCTGGCGCATCTGCGTCGGGCAAGTCTCTTTTTAGCAAGACAATTTATAACGAATTAGTCAGTGAGCTTGAACCGGGCGCGATCGCAGTGATCGAAGAAGATGCTTATTACAAGGACCAGTCGCATTTACCGTTCGACCATCGAACGCAAACTAATTACGACCATCCTGATGCTTTCGAGCATGAACTTTTACATGAGCACTTGCTTCAATTACGCGCTGGTAACTCTGTAGAAGTACCTACTTACGATTATGCAATGCATACACGCAGTGATGAAACACGTCGTGTTGCACCTGCAAAAGTGCTCATAGTCGAAGGTATTTTATTATTGAGTGATCCGGCACTTCGAAAAGAATTTGATATTAAGGTGTTCATTGATACACCGTTAGATATCTGCCTTATGCGCCGTATGCAACGAGATATGGAGCAGCGTGGCAGAACATTACAGTCCGTTGTTGAACAATATCAAGCGACAGTGCGACCTATGTTTTATCAGTTTATTGAGCCATCAAAGCACAAGGCTGATTTAGTGGTCACACGCGGCGGTATGAATCGCGTTGCGATTGATATAATTAAAAGTAAAATAAAATATTTACTGCAACAATAACAACGGGAAACAGTCAGTATGACAACATTTATGAGCTTAGTAGGCATTGTTGTGCTACTAGCCATTGCATTTGCGGCATCAACAAACCGTAAAGCAATAAATTTAAGAACAGTCGGCATTGCCTTCTTGCTACAAGTATTAATTGGTGGCTTTGTCTTGTTCTTTGAGGTGGGTAAAAACGTACTGGCAAGTATGTCTAAAGCCGTTTCTTCAGTCATTGGCTATGCAAATGACGGGATCAGCTTTTTATTTGGCTCACTCGCATCGCAAGATACCTTAGGGTTTATTTTTGCGATTCAAGTATTGCCCGTTATTGTGTTCTTCTCAGCGCTGGTCGCTGTGTTGTACCACATAGGGGTGATGGATTGGATAATTAAAATTCTTGGCGGTGGTTTACAAAAACTATTGAAAACCTCGCGTCCAGAATCGCTTTCTGCAACCGCCAATATTTTCGTTGGCCAAACAGAGGCACCACTGATTGTTAAACCGTTTATTGCCAGTATGACTAAGTCAGAGCTGTTTGCAGTAATGGTGGGTGGCCTAGCAACCGTAGCAGGTTCTGTTATGGCGGGTTATGTGACAATTGGTGTAGAGCTCAAATACTTAATTGCGGCCAGCTTTATGGCTGCACCGGGTGGTTTCTTAATGGCAAAAATGATTGTGCCAGAGACTGAGACCCCTAAAGAAGATTTAGCCGATTTAGACGTGCAAGAAGAAAAGCCCGTTAATGTCATCGATGCTGCGGCGTCAGGTGCCGCAAACGGGATGCATTTAGCGCTCAATGTGGGTGCAATGTTACTTGCTTTTGTGGCGCTTATTGCACTTCTAAATGGTTTATTAGGCGGTATTGGTGGTTGGTTTGATCACCCAACATTAACGCTACAAGAAATTTTAGGTTATGTATTTGCCCCAGTTGCCTGGTTATTAGGTGTACCGTGGAGCGAAGCCGTAATCGCAGGCAGTTTTATAGGTCAAAAGGTTGTAGTTAACGAATTCGTTGCTTACCTCGACTTTATAAATTATCGCGATACGTTAAGTGCGCACACACAAGCGATTGTCACATTCGCGTTATGTGGGTTTGCTAACTTATCATCGATAGCAATTTTACTAGGTGGATTAGGCGGTATGGCGCCTGGTCGGCGAAAGGATATCGCACGCTTAGGGCTCAGAGCAGTGTTAGCAGGATCTATGGCTAACCTCATGAGTGCAGCAATTGCAGGTTTTTTCCTCTCGCTAGCTTAGAAACTTAATGAGATGAGCCGTAGTTGCAAAACAATAGGATAGGACTTTAAGGGGTTAAAGGTCTATCTGACTTGAACGATACTTCACCAAGGGCCGAAAGGCCCTTTTATCGTTTTTATGTGCTAATATTTATTTACTAAGTCTTTTTAAGTACATAAATGAAATCTTCTCTACTTATATCTTTATTCTTATGTATGAGTTGGTCTGTATTCGCCGCACCATCACTCACGGTCGTGACTGAGCTCTCTCCTCCTAATCAAACGCTCATCAATAATCAGGTTACGGGCGTAAGCACTGAGTTAGTGAAAGCTATTTTTGACAAAGCTGACTTACAAGCAAATATTGAACTTTACCCTTGGGCACGTGCCTTTAATATGGCGCAAAAAAAACCTAATACCTTTATTTACAGCATTGCAAAAACGCCTGAGCGATTAAATCAATTTGAATGGATTGGTGAAGTAGCGACGTACCATATGGGATTTGTTAAACTGACCTCCCGTAAAGACATTAAAATCAGCTCAAACGAACAAGCAAAACGCTATAAAATAGCGGTACAACGTGATGATCTTGCTGCGAAGCAATTGACCGAGCGTGACTATATTCTGGTCTATACGACGGATATTACAAAGTCGTATCAGTTATTAATTTCGGGTAAAGTTGATTTAATTATCGATGATAAAAACTATCTTAATGCGATGGCCGATCAACTGGCACAGGATGAGTCACGTTTTACCTTTGTTCATGCTATCGATTTTTTAAGCATAAATGGCTATTTAGCTGCCAATAAACACACCAACCCACGCTACATAATGGCCTTAAAAGCCGCATTCAATGAAGTATCAAAAACACAACGGTATAAAGAAATAATGATGCTTAACAAACAACATTAATTATTGGGTGGGGCGTACTTAGCAATATATTTATCAAGTAGCCCTTGGCGACTTAACTTGTTGTAGCTCGCTTGCAAACGCTCAACAAACTCTTGAGGCATGTTTTTGTTAAGCGCCAAAAAGTTACCCACGGTTTCATTTAGTGGCAACTCAATAAGTTTTACCACTTCTTTTCCAACATAACCATATTGCGTAAGCTGGTAATGAAATGACAACTCAGAGCCAATTATTAAGTCGAGTTTATTTTTGAAAAAGAGGTTGATGCACTCATAATGATGGCCGAATTTGAGTAAGTTTTTATTATTTTCGAAGCCAATACTTTCGACAAATTTTTCGTAAATGCCATCTCGTACAACACCTAAGGTGTAGTCTTTCACTTCTGATAAGTCACGGGGATTAACATGGGTATTCGATTTTAAGCGGTAAAAGTAATTACGCGATGATGCCAATGGCCCAACCCACTTAAACAATGCTTCACGCTCGCTAATACGCGCAGCTGATATAAGCCCAGACATAGGATGCTGCTGTGCTAAATGGTAGGATCTTGCCCAGGGTAACAGTTCGAAGTGACACTCAATGCCTGCATCAATGCACATTGCACTTACAAACTCGAGATTAATGCCTTCTAAGTGCCCTTTATTAGAAAAGTTATATGGCGGAAACTGCTCAGTGTAGATCGTGAGCGTTTGTTTTGCTAACGCGACAGGGGCAAAACATAGGCATACTAATATTAAATATTTTAAAATAGCTAATGCACTCAGATAAAATTACTGCATTAAATATAGGAATATTCATCATGCCAGTCAATTTTTAGGCATTAAAAAAGCAAGCCGTAGCTTGCTTCTTTTTAACTTTTACTTTTCAGTAAAAATTATAACGGAGTGATGTTATCCGCTTGAGGACCTTTTTGACCTTGTGAAAGAGTGAACTCTACACGTTGGCCTTCAGCTAAAGTTTTGAAACCGTCGCTTTTGATAGCGCTGAAGTGTGCAAACACGTCTGGGCCATTTTCTTGCTCGATGAAACCAAAACCTTTAGACTCGTTAAACCACTTAACTGTACCTGATACGATGTTAGACATAGTATTATTCCTGATATTAAAAAATTAAAAATGCCCATGTGGGCGGGTGTAGCAAAAAATGAGATGGTACTTAAAAACTTCAGGACGGTACTACAAGTATTACTTATACAACAACGAAATAAAGATTTATTAATTACACGCTTTCTTTCTAGCTGACGCCCACTATATAGAGTTAAAGCGATAAGTCAAACACTATCGACAATTAAAATTCAAATTCAAGCGCTAAACGAAAGCTGTGGTCTTTACCCGATTGACTTAATTCACTTATAAAGCCGGCTTCCCATTTAAGCTGGTGTTTAGGGCTAAAGCGGTGCAAACCGATAAAACCAGGTCCTACACCAAAAAAGTCTTCACCCGAATACACCTCTATCGATGGCTGAAACTCAGCGCGATAACGATAACGGTATTGTAAGCGGAACTCGGTTTCCCATTCACTTTCTATGTCTGCGCCCCACTCGTACACTAAAAATGCATTCATGGTTAAGCTTGTACGACCAAATTCTTTTTCCCATAAAAAGCCTGTCGTGGCCTCGTAAGCATCAATTGTATGTTGTTTTTCAAGCTCGAATAAGGCGCCCCAGTCAGCCCATAACCGCCCTTGCTCAACAAGCTGCCAGCGCAGTTCAACCTCATAAGACGCTAAACCGAAATCGCCATTATCGTCTCTTTCGCCAACCATATACCCCTCAAGGCTCATGGTATCGTTAATGGCTCCGCCAAAACCTGCACGCTGAGCAAGTACGTTGCCTTGGTCGGTTTGCCTTGAAACGAGCCGCCATTCAACCTCACGCTCAAACGGCATAACATAGGGGTGATATACTTTATCAACCACCATGCCATCGGCGTGCGCAACATGTGCCATACTTGCCAATAACAAGCAACTAAAGCTAATAATTAAGAACCGCATACAGGCTCCTTAGTGTGTTTAACGTTTAAAACACGGGCGAGGACTAAAAATACAATTGTGGCAATTGCATAAACCCATAGCGCCGTTTTACTGGGCGTTGCTTCGTAGCCTAGCAACGCTTTTAACACCCGACCCAACTCGGAGTTTTCAACCACAAACCCGCGCCAGTCTAAATAGTTTGATGTTATATCGAGTACGTCGATTTGACTCGCTAAATCAAGCAATATGAGTAATTTCGCCGTCGCATTTAATGCCAACAACACAATTAATGGCTGGCATCCTGCACGCCTGACAATGCTCTCGAGTAAAAAAAACAACAGCACGCCAAAGCTAATGCAAATACCGACTCCTAAAAAGGTCCCTAATAGTAGTGGTTCGGCCGCGTCTTTACTGTGCCAAAAGCTCACCAAATAAATCATGTAATGACTTAAATACAACGCCATAGTCGCTACTAATGCCACTGCTGCTGCCACTTTACTGTGCCGACAGCTTAGTAACGCGGCAACAAATATCACCACACACAGTAGCATTTGAATAAACTCTAACCCTCGGTGCTGAAACAGCTGACTGACCCACGCCGCAGCTTGAACAAACAGTAAACTAACCGCAATACCTACCATGGTGTGTATCAGTACTTGTCGTTGGCTAAGGGGCACAATCAAACTTAATAAAACGGCTAAAATTACCACTGGCAACAACTGATTTATGCTCATTAATAAACTAGTTATCAGCATTTTTATCCTCCGTCGCAATCACGGTGCCGCGTGCAGTATTGGGCGAAAATTCACCAAAAAAGTCGTAGCGTCCGGGGCTTAGCGGGCCAATATAAATAACGCTTGTGCGGCCTGGGTAAAGTACTTTTTCGCGGTTTAGATCAAAACTATCGAACTCTTCTGGGGTGTTATCTTGATTGTCGATCAGTAAACGTAGTTTTTTGTTTGCCGGCACTTTAATTTCGGCGGGATAAAATAAATGATCTTTTAATATGAGTGTGTACTCTTTGCCATAAGCGAGCCAAGAAGGCAGACACAACATCATAGTGAACGCAAAAATCCATTTATTCACTCCTGTCTCCTTGTATAAAGGACACGCTCACACGTAAGCCACCTAAGTGGCTATCGGCAAGCGCAATATCAGCGTTATAAATCGATACAATGTGTTCAACAATCGCCATACCAAGTCCTGCCCCTTGCTCTCCTGATGGGTGTTTATCGCCGCCCACCCGATAAAAACGGTTAAAAATACGCTGTTTTTGGGCTTCATCAATACCGGGGCCTGAATCATCAATTTGCCAGATATACCGACTATTGTCGGTTTTCAGGGTAATGCTCAGTTCTCCCTGAGCGGGGGTGTATTTTATGGCGTTACTGAGTAAGTTGCCAAATAAAGTGACGAGCGTAAATTCGTCTCCGTCGATGATAAAATCATCTCCTTCTATGCTAATTGTGTGCTCTTTTTCATCAATGCGGTCATAAAGTTGCGACACCACTTGCTGGCTAATTTCTAGCACTGAAATGGGGCTAAATTGCGCCTGCCATTGCTCGGGGTAAGTTCGCCCTAAAATCAACATTTGCTCAACAATGTTACTGAGTTTATCGAGCCCTTTTTCCATCGCATCAAGTTCAATATTATCACCCCCTTGGGCAAGTAAATTATGTACATTGATTTTTAAACTGCTGAGTGGAGTTCGCAGTTCATGGGCAGCATCTGAAGCAAAAAAACGCTCCCGTAAATAGGCACTCTCAACACGCTTAAACAAGTCGTTTAAGCGGTTAATAACGGGTTTAATTTCTTGCTCTGGGGTTTGCCATGGTATTGCGGTAAAGTCATTTGCTTGGCGATGCTGAAGCTGATTAGAAAGACGTGTTAGCGGTGCAAGCCCTTGTTTTACAAAGACACTGATTAGAACAGCCAAAATGGGCACACTCCACAGCAATGGGGTCATTGCTGACAGAATAACGGTTTCGGTGAGCGCTACGCGCTTACTTAACGGCTCTGCAATTAATACCCGCTTATTAGCTTCGCTTAAACGGTAAACCTTGACCCGTTGCCCCGCTAAGTTTTCGACACTAAAACCTGGCTGCCATTGGCTTTGATTAATAGGGTTATTGTGCAATGACGTTGAACTTGAGACCACTTTGTCATCAACCCAAACCTGAAACAACAGCTGGGGCAAATCAGTGCTATATGAGGGTGTTTCTTTGCTTAGCGGTTGTTCAATCAGCACATGTGCAAGCGTCACCAACTCATTATCGAGTAATGCTTCAGCCTGATTCATACTTTCGCGGTAACCTTTGGTGAAAGCCAAAAAGCAGGTCAAAATCACCATTGAGAGTATTAATAAGGTGAGTCGCTTACGAATTGACACTAGCGTTTACCCACCACATAGCCGATACCACGCAAGGTTTTAATAAATTCCTTAGGGAATTTTTTACGCAAATGATGAATGTGCACTTCGATGGTGTTTGAACCTACTTCTTCACCCCATTCGTAGAGTTTACTTTCTAACTGCTGTTTGGACTGCACCCGACCTTGGTTTTCTAACAAGGCTTTAAGCAACATAAACTCTTTGCGAGGTAAATTGACAGGCTCGCCTTGATAACTCACGGTAAAAGCTGCGGTATCCATTTCGACGTCGCCCACTTGCAGTATACTCGTTTGCGCTTGCGTTAAACGCCGGCTTGCCACTCTAAGGCGAGCAAATAACTCGGCTGGATCAAACGGTTTAGCCAAATAATCATCAGCACCTAAATCAAGCCCCATCACTTTATCATCAATGCTGCCACGGGCTGTTAAAATCACCACAGGAAGCTGTTTACGATTCTTTTTTATGTGCTTTAGAATATCGATGCCATCACCATCTGGTAGCCCTAAATCAAGAACTACCAGTTCAATTTCATCGCTTTGCAACCATTGCATCGCAGACTTAACGGTCGCACTGTGTTCAACACTATAACCTTGTTGACGTAAAGAGCGACACAGGCCTTCTGCGACTAAATGGTCGTCTTCAACGAGCAATAAATGCATGAGTTATCTCTTTAATTTTTTCTCGACCTTCGCCAATAATTGCGTGATTTCTTATTGGCGATAAAGATCTGCTTTTACTCTATCAGGGCGCGCAGGCGCTTGCTGAGCAACCAGTAAAAATTCTTTTGCTGATTTGTATTTATGCTCATCATATAAAAACGCGGCATATAAATAGTTGCTGTCGATGCCACGAGGATTTAGCTCAAGCGCCTGTTTAAATAGTTTTTTCGCTTCATCATCGTCACCAAAACCGATGGGCCAACCGGGTACTTTTCCGTATAAGGTTGCTAGGCTTGTGTATGCTGAGCCATCAAGTGCATTTGGGTCAAGTTTGAGCGCTTTTTCAAATTGCGCCTTAGCATCTTTAGCCAGACCTAACGCCCCTAGCCCGCCTTTTGCACCTGCATAGCTCGATAACACAATACCATACCAAATATGGCTTGCCGCTTGTGCGTCATTTGCTTTTGTAAATTCAGCCGTTTCACTGGCCAACTTTTCAAACGCATTTAACTGTGCATCATCAACTAATTCGTAATTAACCACTGCCCACTGCTTTTGCACCGAGCTTAAATCACTATTAAAGTCGGCTTTTGCTGGGGCTGCCATAATAACGCCTAACATCATCAGGGCTTTTAAATTTAGTTTAGTCATAATCGTTCACCTTAATCAATTTAGTTCGCAAAAAAACTTTTTATTTTAGGAAGTTGTTTTGCAATTGCGTTATCAACTAGTGATGGAAATGCACCGTTAATACGGGCAAATAATGTTTCAGGGAAGCCGATAAAGCGGCGACGTTTTTTTGATTTAATTAACTCAACCAATGCATCAGCTACTTTTTCTGGCGGATCCATCGTGTTACCAAGTTCTTTGTTCATGGCGCGTACTTGTGGCGAGTTAATGGCGGTGTCGGTTGCACGAGGTGCTAAATACAACACCTTAACCTCGCTGTGGCTCAGCTCTCTAGCAAGTGCTTCTGTCATACCTCGCAGGCCAAATTTACTGGCACAGTACACCGTTTGATACGGATACCCGATACTTCCAAACGACGAACCTATGTTGACTATGGTGCCTTTATTGCGAGTAATTTGGGGCAAAAACAGCTGGCATAATTTAATCGGTACAGTGAGATTAATATTCAATAGATGATCTATTTGCTGCTCACTCATTTCACTAAAGCCTTGCATAACGTTCACACCCGCATTGTTTATAAGTAAACTTGCCCCCCCTATTTGCTTCGCAAATTTAGCGAGCTCATCGCGTGATTCACTGTTATTTAAGTCGGCCTGAAAATATTCAGCGTCGTTGCCACATTCTAATTGCAGTGCAGCAAGTTGCTTAATGTTGCGCCCTACCAACACCACACGCCAGCCTTCTTTTGCAAGACGAAGCGCAATAGCACGACCAATGCCCCCCGTTGCACCGGTTAGTACACAAACGGGGCTACTCATGCGCTTTGCTCCAAATCTGACTCACGAAAGAAAGGCTCGGTATCAAGATCACGGAAAATATTGCCGTAAAGTTTATAAAAGCATTTAGCAGCGTGGATAATGGCGTGTTGATCGTCTTCGTTATCGATTTGATTCATTAAACTTTCGAAGAACTTCACATGTTCAATATCAAGTGCACCGTGTGACGTAAGGTAAGTAAACGCCTTTTTAGGTAAACCAATGACGTCACGAATTTGCCCTGCTGCGTTATCTGCCAAGGCAATTGAAGTGCCTTCGAGCACATGCACCATGCCAAAAAATGCCACAGGATTACCACGATTTATTAAATCGTACGCGTATGACACCATCAGCTCTGTTGAAAACTGCGGACGCGAATTGCGTACCCGCTCTTTATCAAAACCGCAGGCAGCAATATCGTTTAACACCCACTCTTGATGGCCCAACTCTTCTTCGATGTATTCTGCAACGGCTTCACGTAGCCACTCTTGTTTATCGCTTAGCTTTGCACCCAGCGCCATTAAAAGCGGTACGGTGTGCTTAACATGATGATACGCTTGCGATAAAAACGACGCATATTCTGCAAGGTTTACCTCACCTTTAAACACACGACCAATGATTGGTGCTGCTAATAGGTAATCACGCTCTTTTTGTGTTTCGGCTTGTAATGTATTGAAAAATTGACTCATGTTCGTCGCCTCTTGATAGAATGCTGAAATCTCGCTAGCAAAAAATGAGTTAATCACCTCGCGCTTAGGGCGATTATTGCTCGTTAATAAACCTTGTGTGTGGCTCATTGGCTCTGCCAAACGGTGCCATTTTAGGATGTGTGCGTACTCAGGCAGCTGCGCGTTTTGGGCAGCAACATGCGCGGCAAGTTCATCATCAGTCATTGCTGGGTTGGCAAATATTAGCGCCGATAAAAACGCGCGGCCTTCACCAACAACGACCGCTTGCTGTACATGACTGTGACTAAGTAATAACGACTCAGGCCACTCAGCGCTGATATTGCGGCCAACGCTCGTGATTAGCTGGTTTTTTAAGCGTCCCTGGATCACTATGCGACCCTCGTGCTCAGCGACCAAGTCGCCTGTTGCATACCAATCATCGCTCTTATGTGCCGCTTGCCCTAAGTAACCTAAAAATAATGAGCCTTTAATAAACAGTTGGTTGTTTTCAATTTTGTATTGAATGTGATTGAGCGCGCGCCCCGCCGTTTCAATATCATCATCAGCTGGGGTATTTAAGCTCACCACCGATGAAGACTCAGATAAGCCATAACCCTGATAAACCGGTAAGCCATATTCACGGGCTTGCTTGATCAGTTTGCTACTCACCACAGCTCCCCCCACAGCAATAAATTGTAAGCTAGTCGGGGCTTGCCATCCCTGCTTTGCAAAGGCCACTAAGCAGCTGAGAAGTTCTGGCACTAAAATGAGGGTATTAGGCTCAGTGCGCTCTATTGCAGCAATCAGTTTTTGCGGTTCACGTAACTGAGCCCCCGAAAAACCAAGTTCAGCCAATGGCACTACATTAACGCTCCCACCCGCTAACAAAGGCGCATATACACCAGCTAAGTTCTCAAGAAGTACAGGTAAAGGTAAAAGACACAGATGGTTTGGTTTTTCTAAACCAATACGTTTATAAAGTGACGTTGCCACCTTAATTTGGCTTTCAAGCGATAAACACACCCCTTTTGGCGTACCTGTTGAGCCCGACGTAAAGGTTATTTTTTGCGTATTTTCGAAATATGTAATCGGCTGTGTATCAGATAACTGATATACATATAAAGGGTAGCGTTTACATACGTCAACCAAGGCCACTAATGTTGCATTTTCGCCTTCGAAAACACGGTCACATACAAACAACTCAGCCCCACTATTTTGTAGACTCAGCGCAATTTGCTGTGCGGTAAAAAACGTTGGAAGCGGAATTGCGACTCTTTCAAGTTCAGTGAGTGCGGCTTCAAGCACACACCATGCAGGCGTGTTATCCAGTTGGAAAGCAACGCCTTTACCTGAAAACTCAGCCAATGTTGGTAATAAACGTGCGACCTCTTCAAGAAAGCCATGCTTAGTTAAAGAACGCACACCATCAGGGTGCTGGCACATCAATAAAACGTCGCTATCGCGGTGCGGTAACTGTGCAAACCAATTCATAGCGCCTCCAAAAACACAGCAAGCTCAAGCGATGACAACAAACACTGTTGTTTAATATTGAATAAAGCGGGAGTGTTTATGATGCATTGATGTGCTTCATTTAAGTCAACGACACAAAGGGTCGGTTGGTTATCGTAATAGCTGCCCCAACTCGCAGGGTCTTGAAGTGCATAGGCATTCGCAACACCAATTTCATTGCAATGAACACCCAGCATTTTTAATAAAGCACGTACTTTACGAGTGGCGCAAAACACTAAATGGCTTGCCCCTACTTGATAAAGCGCTTCGTTCATTAACACAAAATGCGCCAAGGTGGCTTTTCGATGCGTTGAGCACAAATTACCTAGCTCAAAAATCTGCTCACGCTTGGCATTCACGAAATGCTCAATAGGCGCTGGCAGGTACTGTTCAATAAACAAAGGATATGATGCAGAGCGAAGCCCTAGCGTACACACTTCACCATCAATATTGAGCTCGCAAAGTAACGGCATAAATTGCGTAATTTTCGCATTATAGGCAGCAGCAAAACCTTGCTTAATAGTATTCTCGAGACGGTCACGGCCGTGTCCCCCTTCGCGTACACAAACAAAAGTGGGATCGTTTACTTGCGTATATTGTGAGTGTTTAACTGAAAGCATTATCGTTCGCTCCACATAGGTTATGTGTAAAATTTATCGAGCGAAACTTAAATAAAACTTAAGAAATATTTATTTTTATAAAATATTTTTATTTCCTTGAACTGAAATGCGTTTATTTTCATTAAAAACAAAAATGCCAGTCGCAAGGACTGGCATTTTATCGCTCAGATAATAAAGCTATTTAACCGTGTTATTTAACGATGCTCATTTCTTTTAATAAGTTTTGGGCATTGTCGACCTTATCCATCACCCACAGCATGTAGCGTGAATCAACATGGATAGAGCGATTTAGATTAGCATCGTAATCCCAATCACCAATAATACTCTCGTACACACCGTCAAACAGTAAACCAACCAGCTCGGCATTGCCGTTTAAAGTAGGTGAACCTGAGTTACCACCTGTGGTATCAACATTCGATAAAAAGTTAACGGGCACCGTATTCATGCCGCCCGTGTAGTCGCCGTAAAGCTTTTGTTTAATCAACTCATTTTGCTTTTCAGGAGAGTTGAATGGTTCAACGCCGGTGTTCTTTGCAAGCAATCCTTCTAAAGATGTAAAGGGGGTTGCCACTAAGCCATCCTGCGGTGAATAGCCACCTACCGTGCCATACGTCACACGTAATGTGCTGTTAGCATCAGCATAAACAGGTTTGTTCATCGCTTTGTTGTAAGCAATAATGGCTTCCATTAGAGCTGGGCGCGCAGCTTGTTGCTTACCTTCAAGCTCTTTTTTCGCATCTTCAATGTCTTTCATCACGTTAAAAATAGCGTGTGCGTATTGAATAAATGGATCGCTGCTTTGCTTTAATTGTGCAAGGTCTAAATCAGTCATCCATAGACGCTTTGTTTCATCGCTTAGCACTGAGTTAGCATACATATCATCAAGCAAAGCCTGTTGCTTTTGCTTGTCAAAACCAGCGCTTAAACCAAGTGCTTTATCAACTTCTGCAACACGCTCGTCGCTTGGTAGCGCTGCATACTGCTCAATAAAGTACAGTAAAATAGCTTTATCAACCGTTTCGTCGTAACGGCGGCTCATGCTTTCTAGGCGAGATTTAATACGTGGAATATCACGCTCTTGGTAGCCGCTTTCACGTTCTGCGTCTGGCTTTTGCTTTTCATAGGCTAAACGATACAGCATGCGCGCTGATGACATCATTTGCGAACGATGCACATACCCTAACATGCGGTCGCGTTGATTATGCTGCTGCGACTCATCGACTAACGCAGTTAAATCTGCCAACACGCTGCCGTATTTAGCTTTACGTTGACTGTCTTTATTAATCCACGCTGCTAGATCTTTCTCGAATTGCTGTTTGCGGGTATACATTGAACCTTTATTAAAGCTCTCTATCATTGAGCCATAATTTTTAATGTAATTGTTATAGCCAGCGATTGTGCTTTCGTAAGCAATACGCGCCGCGGAACCCTCTGGGGCATTTTCTTCAATCAATGAAACATATTTTGAATTGTATTTGCGTGCCAGTGGATAAGCCGTGTTAAACACGTAATCAACCTCAGGTGAAATACGGTAGCGGTTAGTGCTACCTGGGTAGCCCGTTACCATTACAAAGTCACCCTCTTGTACGCCCTTGGCACTGACTTTTAAAAACGCATCGCTTTGGTAAGGAACATTGTCTTTAGAGAACTCAGCGGGCTTGCCATCCTTGCCCACATAAGCACGGTAGAATGAAAAGTCACCCGTGTGACGCGGCCACATCCAGTTATCAATATCGCCGCCATATTTACCCACACCCATGGCTGGGGCATACGCTAAACGCACATCTTTAATTTCAAGTGACTTAATTAAGTAATACTCTAAGCCACCATGAAAAGTATACACATTACAGCGGTAGCTATCATCTTGCTCACACTCGCTTACCAATGCTTTTCGGTTTGCTTCAATGGCATCAAAACGCGCTTTACCTGTTAGGGTATCGGTGCCTTGGTTTACTTTATCTGTGACTTCAACGACGTCTTCAGTCACGTACACGCGTGAACCTGGTGCAGCAGGTACTTCTTCGGCATGATTTTTAGCAAGAAAGCCGTTTTCAAGAATGTTGTTCTCAGTTGTTGAGTTGTACTGAATTGAGCCATACGCACAGTGATGATTTGTTACCACTAACCCTTTAGGTGAAACAAACGAAGCGGTACACCCCCCAAGGCTGATAACTGCATTCATTGGAAACTCTGTCAATTTTGAGATTGACTGTACGTCGATGTTCAAGCCTTTCGCTTTCAAAATTGATTCAAGTTCTGGCAATTGGTGAGGTTGCCACATACCTTCGTCTGCAACAGCAACATTTGCAACAGCGAGACCCACTGCAGCTGCAATAAATTTAAAACGCATAGAATACCTTTATATTATTTTGTTAATCATTTTTAGCGGTCGTATCATTCACCTTGTTTTGTACAATAGCAATAATTTGCGACTACGATTGTCAAAGTTTGTAAACATTTAAGCCTACTTAGCCTCGTAAACCACTGCATTATGCGCATGCAAACTTTCTTGATGTTCAATTTTAAACTGATAGTCAGCAAGCCCATTCATTGCCTCTAAACATGCCTTTAATCGCCTTGCTGCATCCTCACAAAATAATAAGTTTTCTGCATTAAGGGCTGCAAATGCTTGCTCATCTTCACGCTTAACCGCGGTTTGCACGGGAGTACCAATTGCGTGTTCACATGTTTGTATAAAATGCGAAAGATCAGGCAATTGTTCACTCTCAAAGGTGGCGTCTATGTAGGCATAAGAGCGCTGGCTATGCGGCGTTGCAATCGAGCCTTCTTCACTGGCAAGCCAGCCTAACAATGCGTGCTTATCGATGCTGTCTTCTTTGAAATGTGTGTCGACCGCTTCACTTAAAAGCTGTCGCGACAACGCCGCTGAGCACGGGCATGTACTACTGTATGCAATCGTGACGTTTAATTTAACCGTTAGGTGCGCTTGCTGAGTAATGGTTAACACCACGGGGGAAGCGTTATACCCCGCGTTATCACTGAGCAATGCCGGTTTTAACAACGGTAAATCAAAATGCAGCACCAGCTTTGCTCCTTGGCTTAAGCCCTGTTGAGAAGCAAGCATGTGGTTCATACACTCAGCCAATCGATGCTGAGTTAATGTTTGCTGTGCCAACATCTGATTAAGCATTAAATACAAACGCGACATATGAATGCCTTTAGCATTGCTGTCTAGGCTAACAAACACATCAGCAAACGCATTAAGCGCCACATTTAACCCCGCCAACTCAAGCTTGATAGGTAAGGCTATTTTTTCCATACCGACCCACTTTAACGGAAATTGAAAATGGCTATTACTGTGTGAGGTTATATCGGGTAAATACATAGTGGATTCTTATAAATGACTAAAATTAAAAGCCTGATGGCCTTTTCCTAATGACTGACTTAAAAATAAAATGCCAATAAAGTCTATCTGAATAATTAATGATACAATATAACATACCATTTATTCACTGGGAATGGGGCTAAAAAATACGGTTGCTTTTAAAATTGACAAAAAGGCGATATGATTTTGGTCTGTTTATATAATAAAGACAGTCGGGGTTTAGGGTAGATTCACCACTTATCGCAGCCAATAATCACCTTATCGCAACGGATGGGGTCATTCGTCGTCATCCACAGTATCCTCAGTCTATTGGTTACACAGTCATTGTGCTCCTAGTGAGCATAACTGCGCCGCGACTAACTATTAACGAAGCTTTCGCATTACCGGCGCAATTTAATTTTAGAAATAAAAAAGAGATAAACAATGAAACACTTACTCGCAACAGCGATCAGTTCAGCGTTATTGTTAACGGCCTGTTCTGAACCACAAACAACAGCAAACAATACCACTACAGAGCAAACAGCACCGGCAAGCGCTGTTGAACAAACAAACCCACTGTTTGTGAAAAGCGAACTACAATACGAAACGCCTGATTTCAACGCCATTAAAGATGAGCACTTCATGCCTGCTTTCAATAAGGGCATGACAGAGCAAATGGCAGAAGTTCAAGCGATCATCAACAACACAGCAAAGCCTGACTTTGCTAACACCGTTGTTGCACTTGAAAAAAGCGGTGAATTATTAACGCGCACACGCAGCATTTTTTATAACCTAGCAGGCAGTGATTCAAACCCTGCTCGTCGTGAAATACAAAAAGAACTCGCTCCAAAGCTTGCTGCACATAACGACAATATTTTCTTAAATAAAGCACTGTTCGACAAAGTTGCTAGCGTACATGAACAAATGGATTCTTTAGCGCTAACAGCCGAAGAAAAGCGCTTACTTGATGTTTACTACAAGCGCTTTGTACGTGCAGGTGCAAAACTAAACGCAGAAGAAAAACAACAAATCCGTGATATCAATACAAAGCATTCAAGCTTAACCACGCAGTTCTCGCAAAACCTATTAGCACTGACTAAAACCAACGTTGTGTTAGTTGATGACAAAGCACAGCTTGAAGGCTTACCTGCGGGTCAAGTTGAACAGCTTGCTAATGCTGCCACAGAAGCGGGTCACCCGGGTAAGTACCTAATCAAAATCACTAACACCACACGTCAACCAATTTTAGCCACACTGAAAAATCGTGACCTGCGTGAAAAAGTATGGCGTGCATCTGCAGAGCGTGCTCTTTCAGGCGAAAACAGCAACCGTGAAATTGTTGCTGAACTTGCTAAGTTACGTGCTCAAAAAGCCAAATTACTAGGTTATGACAGCTGGGCTGCGTTTGGTTTAGAGTCGCAAATGGCGAAAAAACCAGAAGCCGTATTTGATATGTTTGCCAGCATGATCCCGGCATTGATGCAAAACGTCAACGCAGAAGCGGCAGCAATCCAAGCGAAAATTGATGAGTCAGGTGAGCAATTTAAGCTGCAACCGTGGGACTGGTTATTCTACGCAGAGCAAGTGCGTAAAGATAAATACAACCTAGATGAAAACGCTGTTAAAGAATATTTTGAATTTAACCGCGTATTAGAAGACGGCGTGTTTTACACAATGAACCGTTTATACGGTATTACTTTCAAACCACGCAACGATCTGCCCGTTTATCACCCAGATGTGAAAGCGTACGAATTATTTGATGCAGACGGTAAGAGCTTAGCTATTTTCTTTGCTGATTACTTTGCCCGTGAAGGTAAACGTGGTGGTGCATGGATGAGCTCGTTCGTGAAACAGTCTGGCTTAAAAGAGCAAAAACCCGTGGTTGTGAATGTTATGAACATTCAAAAAGGTGCCAATGGCGAACCAACACTTATCAGCTATGATGAAGCCACGACAATCTTCCACGAATTAGGTCATGGCCTACACGGCATGTTCTCAAACGTGAAGTACCCAACATTGTCTGGTACGTCGGTATCGCGTGACTTCGTAGAGTTCCCTTCTACCTTTGAAGAAGACTGGGCAATGTACCCTGAAGTTATCGCTAATTATGCAAAACACCACAAAACAGGTGAACCAATTCCTGATGAATTACTGAAAAAAGTAATTCAATCTCGCAGCTTTAACCAAGGCTACGATACGCTTGAGTATGTTGCAGCAGCGCTGTTAGATATGGAATGGCACTCACTAAGTGCAGATGCTCCCCTGCAAGATATCGAGAAGTTTGAACAAGAAGCACTGACTAAACACGGCGTGAACGTGCCATTTGTTCCACCTCGTTATAAATCAGCCTTCTTCTCACACTCTATGGGCGGTGGCTACTCAGCTGGTTACTACGCATATATGTGGAGTGAAATCTTAGCGGCAGATGCCTTTGCTTATGTACAAGAGCAAGGTGGTTTAACACGCGAAATGGGTGATAAATACCGTAAAGAGATTTTAGAAGTTGGTAACTCACGTGACCTTATGGAATCGTTCAAAGCATTCCGTGGTCAAGAACCTGATACCTCAGCGCTATTAAAACGCCGTGGTTTAAAAGCGACTGTTCAGTAGAGCAGTTGCGACTCCCCACTTTGTGCTTATAAAGGCACGAAGTGGGGGCATTTCGCTAGGCAATGGCTATGTGGGATTAACCCCGTAGTTTCACACCGACCTGTCACAACGTTTTATACCGCGTTTTTAATAATTTAGAGCTTTTCTATTCCACCACAAAATCAAAGTAGGTGGCTGGGTATGCCTGAGGCTGATAAGTAAAGTGCCACCATTCCATTGAATACGGGGCAAAGCCTGCATCGGTCATCAACTGTTTAAGTTTATATCTATTTGCTTTTTGACTGGGGCTAATTCGTGAGTCGTCGGTGTTAGAAAGGGTATCAAACATATCAAACGGTGACCCCATATCAAGCTCTTTCCCCTTAGAGTCAACCAACGTTAAGTCGATAGTTGAACCTCGGCTGTGGCCTGATTTAGCAGCAATATAGTCGCCAAGCAGCTGGTCTTTCCCTAAATTTGGATAAAACTCAGCTTTTGTGCGGGTATCCTCTAGGTCGTTTACCCAACGCACAAAATGATTAACAGCGCGTTGTGGGCGGTAACAATCAAATATTTTTAGACCAAGTCCCTCAATTTGCGCCGCATTTTGCACTTTTTTAAGCGCATTGGCAGCGCTGGTGTGCAATAAACACTTAGGGGCGTTATAGCCCTCTATCGGTTTGCCGACAAAGTTATGATGGCCAAAATAACGAATATCGAGCATCGCATTTGGCAATAATGCACCGACATCTACAAACTCGCTGCGCTTATCTTCTTGTGGGGTTGCATTGACCGATGCCGCGCCCAGTAATGCCACACTGACAAAGGCCATTGATTTAGACACGCTATATAAGTGAGTGAATGCCATTAAATTTATCCGTTAATAACTTAATTAATTTCACTATTACACAATAAATAACTTATTCCAACTCTGTCGCCTCAAAAAGCGACGTATCCTGTTGATCATAAATCGTATCGACAACACAGCGATTGCGACCTGTTCTTTTTGCTAGATAAAGCGCTTGGTCGGCTAATTTCATAACGTCGTCTAGGCTTAATTGCTCAAGCGGCCAGCCCGCAATACCAATCGATACATTAATATTACCCACCGGTTCAATAATGCTTTTAGAAATGCGTATACGTAAACGTTCAGCCAATTGATACGCACGCTTAGGGTGCACATTAGGTAAAATAACAATGAATTCCTCACCGCCAGTGCGTGCCACAATATCGCTATCACGCGTCACATCGAGGAGTATTTTTGCTAAAGATTGCAAAACAACATCGCCAATATCGTGACCAAACTCATCATTTACGCGTTTAAAGTGATCAATATCAATCGCTAATACCGCAAATGAGCGCTGCTGTGCCATTAATTGGCTTAACTGCATATTTAAGCTTCTTCGATTGTGCAAACCCGTTAACGGATCAGTGTGTGCTTCGTGACGCAAAAGGCCTATTTTACTTTCTAACAGCCCAATGCCTTTGAGCATTGCTTTTCTCAGTTCATCACTCTCATAATACCAAGAGCGAATGTGTTTAAGTGCAACTGATGTTGTGGGCTCATCCAAAGTATTTGCTGTTTCAGCCAGCTTTCTTAAAGGCTGAGCTATCAATTTTGCAAGCACCCAAATTAACACGAATGTTAATATTCCTATTGGCGCCGTTTTAATAAATACTTGCCACATTAAGCTATCAAGCGGTGCAAGGGTACTTTCAAGCGGACGTTGTGTTACCACACCCCAGGGTGCCATTGTCATGGGGGCATACCCCGCTAACATTGCAACACCTTGACTATTAATCACTTGTTGCTTACCAACTTTGCCTTTAAGCACAGCATTGATCACTTGGTTATCAAATACTTGCTCACCTATGCGCTCTTTATCGGGGTGATAAAGCAAACGGTTGTTTTCATCAACGACATACAAATACGAGCCGTCTTGGTGATAATGCACCTGCAATAGTTCGTTGAGAATACTGGCACGCTTTAAATATAACGTGCCGCCTACATAGCCAATAAATTCATTATTTGAGTTAAATAACGGCTGCGACATAAAAATCAGTAAGTTACCGGCCATTGAGATATAGGGCTCACTGATCATAGGCACGCGATACGACAACGCGGCTTTGGTACCATAACTATCCACTTTACGATTTTGTAAGTTAAGTGAAAGGGGCGACACCCCTAATATGTCACCAAACTTATTGACTATAATTGTTGAGTTAAAACTGTTTGTTTGCAGCCTTAATCGTTCTGCTTCAGCATTAATGAGCGTTTGATTTGTAAAATCTGCTTCAAGTATTTTGGCAACGTATGCTAATTGCTGCTGCGCCGCCAATAAAAAGTTATCGGTAGCAGACACAAGCTTCGCCGCATACGCTTCATGATTATTTAATGTGTTATCTATCAGCTGCTGTTTTTGAACTTGATAGCTTGAGTAGTAACTATTTAGCAAGGTAATGAGCGTTGCAGAAAACGCCAGCAGTAAAATTAAGCGATGCAGGTTCAAGCCCGCTCTAAGACAATTAAGCACGATACATCTCATTTTATAAAGCCCAATCTCCGTATCGAGCACATCTAATACCTTTATACTAGCAATTATAAATTTGTACCTCTATAGAACTTTTCTCAAATATTGATTTAGCGCAACAATAAGTGCATTTACTCTAATAAATCACTTTATTGATTAACCACTGCCATAGATTCATAGATTCATAGGTTCATAGGTTCATACACTTTCATTTAAATTCATGCGTGTGGTGCCCTCGTTTATAAAAAATTAGATACGGCTTGCTTTAAAGGAATAAATTATCTAGATTAAAATCATTAATAAAAGATAAAAAATTCAAAATGAAACAACACTGTTCATCCATTCTAAACACATTACCGCCGCATCGCTTAATGGCGTTAGACGTTATGCGCGGCTTAACCATCACCGCAATGATTCTAGTAAATAATCCAGGCAGTTGGAGCGCAATGTATTGGCCGCTAAAACACGCTGAGTGGCACGGCTGGACACCAACCGATTTAATCTTTCCCTTTTTTATTTTTATTGTTGGTATGTCGATTACTCTTTCTGTCGATAGCATGCGAGCTAAAGGGTTTAACCATGCTTATATACTAAAAATGGGGGCAATTAGAGCCGTTAAACTACTCGCTCTTGGTTGGTTTTTAGCACTGTTTTTTTATAATTTTCGTGATCCAACCTTTAGCTGGATTGATGACACACTTTTGCAACTGAGAGTGCTTGGCGTGCTGCAGCGTATTGGCTTAGTGTATATCGTAGCACTGTGTTGTTACCTCTATTTAACGCCTCAAAAAATTGCATTAACCTGTATCAGCTTACTTGCAGTCTATGCTGTAGCGATGCTTTACATTCCCTACCCACTGCCCAACGGAGATATAGTTAATGGTTTATGGTTACACGGTAATAATTTAAGCGCGTGGATTGATAATGCAGTACTGGGTAGTCACCATGTTTATTATGCTAAAGCACAGCCCTTACCTTTTGACCCTGAGGGGATTTTCTCTACTTTGCCTGCCATTGCCAGCGCGCTGAGTGGCATACTGGCGGCGGTGTACTTAACCAAACAAACAGACCTAAAAAAACAAGCGCGCGTCTTTATCCTCACAGGTGTGCTAGCGGTTATTGCAGGCTACTTAATCTCGCCACTTACACCTATCAATAAAGCACTTTGGACACCAAGCTATGTGTTACTCAGCTCTGGACTTGCAATAATTACCTATGCGTTTTGCAGTGCAATTTTAGACATTTACAAAGTACGTGCATGGGGTGCTCCCTTCATTGTGTTTGGTGCTAACGCCATTTTATTCTTTATGTTTGCAGCAATACTGGCGCGGTTATTAATTATGATCCCCGTGGGGGATACAAGCTTAAAGGGCCTTATTTACGGCTCAATAAACACGTTGATCACAGATAACCACTTAGCTTCTTTTGTGTTTTCGTTGCTGTTTTTAGCTGTGTCATACGGTGTGATGTATGGCTGCTATAAGAAAGGCATTTTTTGGAAAGTGTAAATAATGAATTAAGCCAGTTGTGGCAACACAACTGGCTCGTTCTGGCTCGTAAATAGAACTGACTGTTAATAAGACAGGCTCCTAATTAACAGTGCTGCTTTGCTTATCGAGTAGATACAAAATAGATTGATAACTAATACCACTGTGCTCTGTTAAGCCTATTTCACAACTGCGGCTATTAGACACCCCTCGATTGCAGTTTTTTGGTACCTGTTGTTTGAGTGTTTTGAGCGCATTGGCGTTAAGCTTGGGCAGGTTAAACCCTTTATCGCCAGCAAAGCCGCAGCATTCTATATCAGCCGGAATAATAACGTCTGAGCTGCATGCCTTGGCAAGTGTGACTAAACTTTGCTCTTTTCCTAACCGCTTTGAGCTACAAGTTACATGCAACATAATAGGCTCGCTTGTTTGAGTTACCTGCAAATGCGCTAAAAGCTGCTCGGTTGCAAAGTCTGCACTTTCGAAAATAGTCAGTTGCGTATTTTTTGCTGCATTCAATGTGGTTAAAGCGCAGGGACTGGCGTCAAAAACGATGGGGTATTCTCCATTATTTGAACAGTCAATGAGCTCTGTTAGTAATTGCTCACTTTTGTTTTTAAACTCTTTATTAAGGCCTTTACTCGCAAAGGGCATACCACAGCATAATGAATCTGGCTGCTTAGGGATGATAACTTCAAACCCTGCCTTTGCAGCTAACGAATGCATTACTTCGACAAGAGAACGCGTATCATCACTGCCTTTATCGGCAGCAAAAACCCGTCCTGCGCAGCTTGGCACATACACCATTTTTTTATGTTGCGGCTTTTGCTTTACGTGACAATTAATTGGTTGCTCAGCACGAGGCCACGCCGAAAAATACAAAGGCGTACCCAGTAGTCTGTGAGCAGGTTTAGTTAAGCTCACAAGGTTGTTTGTGCCGATAGCTTTTTCAAGCACCTGCATCACATTTAAACCCAATCGTGCCCCACCGGCCATGACCGCAAAATGCTTACTCGCAAAGGCTGCAAGCGAGCGTGTGAGTTTGTTTGTAGCCGCTTTTTCGGCTCTTAATGATTTAATAAATTCGCCCGTGTTAATACCCACAGGGCATTTTAAGCCACACAGCCCTGTTGCTGCACACGAATCAATTCCCAGATATTTAAAGTCATTTTCAATAACGGTGAGCTTTTGATTTAACTGTTGCTTGGTTTTTAAATCGTCTGCTGCCTGCAACGCGGAGTGTAATTCAGTGCGATGACGCCACAAAGTTATGCGCTGTCTTGGGGTTAGAGTGAGTCCTTTTGAAGGGCACACAACTTCACAAAAGCCACACTCAATGCAGGTATCAATAATATCGTCACTTTTGGGCATGGTTTTTAAATGTTGCGTATGCGCATTTTTATCAGCATTGATGATCACCCCGGGGTTGAGTATATTTTTCGGATCAAACAATTGCTTAAGCTTCACCATAACGGCAAAACCATCATCGCCCCACTCTGTCGCCACAAAAGGCGCCATGTTACGGCCCGTGCCATGCTCTGCTTTTAGTGATCCTTTAAGCTCAACGGCGACTAAGTTGGCAACATCTGCCATAAATTGCTCATAGCGCGTTACTTGCTGCTTAGTATCGAATGCTTGTGTAAACACAAAATGTAGATTTCCTGCCAGCGCATGACCAAAAATGATCGCTTCATCGTAGCCATATTTTATAAAGAGCTGATGAAGCGCATTAACACCCAAAGCCAGCTTATCAAGGGCAAAAGCAACATCTTCTATAATTACTGTGGTGCCTGTTTCGCGCACAGCTCCCACCGCTGGAAATGTTCCTTTGCGAATATTCCACAGTGCGGCATTGCGCACGCTATCTGCCGAAAAGGCGATGGTAGCAAGCGCAGATTCGCTAAACTCATTAATTAACAGCTGCGTGGCGTGCGTAAGCTCATTGAGCGTGTGTGCATCTTCTGCTCTTAGCTCAATTAAAAGCGCCGCGGCGTGCTCTGGGTAATCAGCAACATTCTTGGGCATAATGGCGTGCTCTGCCACTGACATCAAGGCACGTTTATCAAGTAGCTCAACGGCGGCGACATCAAGCTCGCTAAGTCTTTGCACTAACTCACACACTTTGTTTATGTCATCAAAAATAAAGAAGCCGGTGTGCTTATGGCTGTGTTCAATAACCGTGTGGTAAGTGATATCGGCAATAAATGCTAACGTCCCCTCAGAACCAATGATCACATGCTTAATAATGTCTATTGGATCAGAAAAATCCAACAACGCATTTAAACCGTAACCGGTGGTGTTTTTTAGTCGGTACTTATGCGTAATTAGCTCACTGAGTGCAGCGTTTTGCTTAACACTGGCTACTAAATTCATTAACTCATTAACCCAATCGCTATGGGTGCTTAAGAAACGTTGGCAGCTGTGTTCGTCAGCCGTATTAAGTTCTGTGCCATCGGCAAAAATAAGCGTCATATCTTTTAGTGTATGGTAGCTATTTTGTGCGACACCACAGCACATACCAGAAGAGTTATTAGCGGCCATACCGGCAATTTTACAGCTGTTAATCGACGCAGGATCAGGACCAATCTTTTTACCATAAGGGGCCAACACCTGATTGACTCTTGCTCCAATAATGGCAGGCTGAAGACGAATTGCATCGGCGTTATCTAAAATTTCAAAGTTGCTCCAACTATCACACAGCAAAACCAAGACAGAGTCGGTAATTGCTTGGCCAGATAAGCTAGTGCCCGCAGCCCGAAAGGTAATAGGCACGTTATGTTGATTTGCCGCGCTAATAACCTGCTTTGCTTGTTTTTGGTTACTGACAAGAACCACTAACTCTGGAATTAAACGATAAAAGCTCGCGTCTGTTCCATACGCATAGCGGCGCGAGTAATCTTCTATTAATGCGGACTCTGGTAAAAAAGGTGTAATGTATTGTTTAAACGCATGCAATCGGGTTAATGCCATCTCGCCCCCAAGCTAGCCTTAATCTGGTGTGATAAATATGGAATATATTATTACTTTAATTTTAATCAAAAAGCGACTTATTAAATTGATAAATTATCAACTTCGTTCTGAGCAGGTCGGGTTTTCGTTATATTTTTTGGGGTTATAAGTAATATTCAGTGTTTTAACTACGCTTTTTGCAGTCCAAACCAAAAACCGTTAGGGTAGCAAAAAAATACTGTATTTCTATTTAAAAACACATTAACATCGAGAATAATTTATTCTTAAAATTAATTAAGCGTTTTGCTTTGGAGCTTGCTGTGTTAAATAAGTTTGCACTATCTTCACTGGTTATCGGATTAGGGTGTTTCATGCCATTACAATCATCATTTGCTGAGTCTGCGTTAACTTTAAAACAGCAGTTAGGGCAAAAACTAATGCTCGACTTACGCTATTACTGCGAACAAAAAATCGGCGAGCAAGACACCGGCGAGCAAAAATGCCGCACGCCAGTTACACACTTACCCGCTGATTTAGCCAATATCATCACTAAACATAATATTGGTGGCGTAATTTTATTTGCCGAAAATATTGATACCGTGCCGCAAGTAATTAAACTTAATAACGACTTACAAAAAGCCGCGGCTAAGTCAGCGTTAGGCTTACCTTTGTTTATCTCGATTGACCAAGAAGGTGGCCGGGTTGCTCGTATACCACGCGATGTAGGCACGTCATTCACGGGCAATATGTCGATTGGCGCAACGTATAAAGAGCATGGAACTCACTTTGCCAAAGAGTCCGCTCGTATTATTGCTGATGAACTGCTTGCTCTGGGCGTTAACGTAAATTATGCGCCGACGGTTGATGTAAACATGAACCCCGATAATCCTGTGATCAACGTACGCTCTTACGGTGAAGACCCCCAATTGGTTGCTAAACTGGGTGGCGCTCAAGTGGCAGGCTTTGAAAATAATGGGGTTATTTCATCGTTAAAGCATTTTCCGGGGCATGGCGATACCAATGTCGATAGCCACACAGGCCTGCCTAAAGTGATGCACGACAAAGAGACTATTTGGCAACAAGATTTACCGCCGTTTAAAGAGATCATTAAAAACCAGCAACCGGGTATGATAATGACCGCGCACATACAGTACCCAGCGCTTGATAACAGCACCTTTGTGAGCAAAGAAGGTAAAACCATGATCAAGCCTGCAACCATGTCGCGCAAAATCATCACCGATTTGCTACGCGATGAGCTTGGCTATCAAGGGGTTGTTATCACTGATGCCCTCGATATGGCTGGTATCAGCCATTTTTTTGAACCTATCGAAGCTGTAATCAACACATTTGCCGCAGGCGTTGATATCGCGCTGATGCCAATTGAAATCAGAAGCCCTAAAGACTTAGCCGTACTCGAAACACTGCTAGAGCGATTAGAAAACGAAGTAAAACGTGGCACCTTAAATGCCGATGAAGTGAGTGCATCAGCAACACGCATTTTAAAACTTAAAGAAAAATTCAACCTAACAACGCAGCTTGACGATGAAGCCGCAATAAAAAAAGCGCAGTTACTGCTTGGTGATCAACACCACCGAAAAGTAGAGGCAGAACTGGCATTAGCGGCCATTACCGAAGTTAAAAACGAAAAGCACACTTTACCGCTTAAACTTAAAGAAAACACCAAAGTGCATATAATTATGCCTGACACACGAAAATGTTTCGCTCTGCAACAAGCTCTGCTGGATAACACACACACGTTGTTAAGCTTTAGCTGCACCAGCTTGCAAGGCTTTGAGCCACTTTCAACGTTAAAAGAGTTAAACGAAGCGGATGTGATTATTGCGGCGAATGCTTCACCCAAGCAAAGTGCTGTCGAAGTAGGTGGTATGGATGACTTGGCCGATAACCCAGAGTTTGCGATTGCAGACCAATCAGCCGCGCTAGAATCGTTACTTAAACAAGCTAAATTAGCAAACAAAAAGACCGTATTTGTCAGCTTACGCGCACCGTACGATATTGCCCAATTTGGCAAATTTGGTGATGCAGTCCTTGCCACCTATGCTTACAATATTGACGTGGACACTGACGAGAAAATCGCAGGCCCTGCATTCACAGCATTGGCAAAAGTTTTGCTGGGTAAAGCCCCTGCGAAAGGACAGCTTCCCGTTACAATTAACGGTATAAATTAATGTCTAATACCCTTAGATTGAGCTGAATGTTATGGTTGGTTCAAGCTAAATACTGAAGGAGAGGCACGTGCAAAAAGATGCATCATTAACGACCCCAGCAGCGATTAGGAAATTGGTGCGGGCAGGTGACTACAGCGGTCATACTTCTGGCTTTGCTCCTGGTTTCGTGCAGGCAAATCTAGTTATTTTACCGAAACAATATGCGTTCGACTTTTTGCAATTTAGCCAAGCCAACCCTAAGTCATGCCCTATTATTGCAACCAGCCACTCGCCAGGTGTAACCAATATGCCAACCGTTGGTGAAGACATTGATATACGCAGCGACTTGCCTCGCTATCGCATATTCAAAAATGGTCAAATGGTTGAAGAAGTCACTGACATAAGCGATGTATGGCGTGATGATTTAGTGACCTTTCTAATTGGCTGCTCATTCTCATTTGAAGAAGCATTGATTGCCGCAGGGCTTGAAATTCGTAATATCACCGAGCATAAAAATGTGCCGATGTATGTGACTAATATGCCCTGTCAAAGTGCAGGAATGTTTCATGCAAATATGGTCGTAAGTATGCGACCAATGAAGCCTGCTGATGCGATTCGCGCTATTCAAGTGTGTAGCCGTTTTCCAAGTGTTCATGGCGCACCAGTTCATTTTGGTGACCCAGCAGCGATTGGTATAAAAAATATAAATAAGCCTGAATTTGGCGATGCTGTCACCATTAAAAATGGCGAAGTTCCGGTGTTTTGGGCCTGTGGTGTCACCCCACAAATTGCCATTGCGAATGCAGCACCCGATTTTTGCATTACACATAGTCCTGGTCATATGCTGATCACCGATATTCCAAACAGTAGAATGGCGGCGTTATAAAATGACCATGAAACTTAATTGCGATTTAGGCGAAAGCTTTGGCATGTGGAAAATGGGCCTTGATGAGCAAGTAATGCCACATATTGATATGGCCAATATTGCCTGTGGTTTTCATGCGGGTGATGCCGATGTAATGGCAAACACATTGGCCCTTGCCAAGCAGCATAATGTCACTGTTGGCGCTCATCCAAGCTACCCCGATAAACAAGGTTTTGGTCGCCGTTCAATGGCTATGAGCGCTCAAGAATTGATAAATTGCCTGCATTACCAAATAGCGGCGATTGATGGCATGGCAGCAGTCCATGGTTTAACACTTAATTATGTGAAACCTCATGGCGCGCTTTACAATGACATGATGCGTGATGAGCGTATTTTAGAGAGTGTAATGCGTGCCGTTGCAAGTTACCCAAAGTCATTAAAATTAATGATTTTAGCTACCAATCAAGCAGATAAACACAAAGAACACGCAAGCGCACTCAATTTAGAACTTATTTTAGAGGCATTTGCCGACCGCCAATACACCGACGAAGGTACACTTGTGTCACGTAACCTTGCTGGCAGTGTACACGACAAGCCCGCGTTAATCGCACAAGTTAAACAGTTGATTAAACACGGTACTGTGACCACTCGAAGCGGTCAACAGTTAACGCTGAATGCAGATAGCCTCTGCGTGCATGGTGATAACGAAGCAGGCATTGCCCTAATTCAAGAGATTAAAACATTATGTCAGCAAGCCTAAGCGACGAAGCCCTCAGCCGACAAATTGAAACCATGATGGTTGAACAAAATCCACGTGGTATGCAGCATTTATACGCAATGCAAAGCACCGGCACGTACTTACGCGCAGCTCAGGCATTACATAAAGCAAATGGACCGGTATTAATTGGCACTGGATTTGCGGTTAATAACACCTTTGAAACCGATGGCCCGGTTGGTGCAATTGCACTTTATAGCGTGTTAGACAAGCTAGGAAAACAGCCCATTTTAGTCACTGGCAACCCCCTTTACAGCGCATTAAAAAACGATTTTAACTGTTTTGAATTGCCGATTAACAGTATAGAAAATGCCCGCACCTTTAGCATTAAAGCGCTTGAGCAATTAAAGCCAGATTGCGTACTGTCAATCGAACGTCCGGGGCTTAATGAGCATCAACGTTATTACAATATGCGTGGTATCGATATTTCGGAGCACTGTGGCTGTTTTGATTTTTTTATAACAGAAGCAACCTGCCCAACCATAGCAATAGGCGATGGTGGCAACGAAATTGGCATGGGTAATCTTGCAAAGCATATGCATGGGCTCAACATAACACCCAGTGTAACGCCTTGCGATGAATTACTACTTGCCGATGTATCTAACTGGGCAGCCTATGGCCTTATCGCATTTTTAAGCCGCTGGCATAACACCGATTTTTTGGCTGATATAGAGCCTTTGAACATTTTGCAATACCTGAGTGAGCGCGGCAGTGTGGATGGTGTTACCCATAAAAACGAGCTCACTGAAGACGGCCTTCATGCAATGCATGGCCAACAATTAATAACTCGGCTTCGCCAACTTACTAGACAGAATGAGGTTTAACAATGGGTACGGTATACCTAAACGGTGAATACCTAAGTGCTGATGAAGCAAAGATTTCACCAATGGATCGCGGCTTTTTATTTGGCGATGGCATCTATGAAGTGATCCCATCTTACAACGGTAAAATGCTCGGCTTTGGTGCGCATATCGAACGCATGAATAACGGCTTAAATGAGCTCGAAATAAAGCTAGATTACAGTGCTGATACGTGGCGTAAAATTTGTAACGACTTATGCGAAAAAAACCACGGTGATAACCTAGGCATTTACTTGCATGTTAGTCGTGGTGCCGACACAAAACGCGCTCACGGCTACCCAAGCAATATCACGCCAACCGTATTCGCCTTTGCCTTTGAAATTCCTGCAGAGCCCAAAAGCGATGTCGACAGTGCAACAACGTACACGGTATCACTTGAGCAAGACCGTCGCTGGCAACGCTGCCATATAAAATCAACAGCGCTACTGGGCAATGTTATGCATTACCAACATGGCGCAGCAGCGGGCAACAAAGAAACAATTTTATTTAACCGCTTAGAAGAAATTACCGAAGCCAGCTCAAGTAATGTGTTTATTGTAAAAGAGGGGGCGATCAGCACTCCACCTCTTGATAACCAAATTTTACCGGGGATCACTCGCTGGTTAATCCTCAATATTTTACACAGCCACAGTGATTTTAAGGTGCAAGAGCGCATTATAAGCAAAGATGAGCTACTCGATGCCGACGAAGTGTGGATCACCAGCGCCACCAAAGAAGTGGGCCCAGTGGTAAAAGTGAACGGTAAATTGGTGGGTGACGGTAAACCGGGTGCAGTATGGCAACAAGTACAAAGCTTGTTTACCAAGCATAAATTTGATTACTAGTTAAAATTAGAAATCTAAAAAACGCCTACTTAAAGTAGGCGTTTTTGTTTTATCTGCTATTTGCTGCTTTTTGGCTCAAACGGCCAAGCCTGTAATAGACCGTCACTGGTTTCTGAATACAACTGCGTACCATCGTAAGCCACACTCAGCACCGAGGTACGTTGGCGCTGCTGTTTTGCTTCATATTCAGCGATTAGCTCGCCATCAGCAACACGGTATAATCGCATCTTCATTTTTGGCGATCCCGTCAATAGCCATTTGTCTTGATTGATAAATTGCGATGCGGTGAACTCAATAAAGTTAGAGTATGAGGCTACCTCAGCAAGCTCTTTTTTATTAGCTAAATCAAAGAAAATTCGATCATCGACCGAGTCGATTGCAAAGCCTAACGTGCCTGCTCTATTTAAGGTGACACGATTCACTCTGGTAGCTAAACGCTGTTCAAAGCGCGTACTGCCATCACTCGTTGACCAAAGCTTAACGTATTTGTCGCTCGAGCCGGTAAACGCCCATTGCCCATCAGCCGACAACGCCACGCTATTAATATCAAGACGATGAATGTCAAAGCGCTTAGTATCGCCCGTACGGGTATTTATTACCTCAGCCTTGCCGCTACGATAAGCAATCACTAATGTATCGCCTGACGCTGAAATAGCGATATCTCTGGCTATCTCCTGCCCTGTTAGCCAAGAGCCAATACTTCGACCCGTGCGGGTATCAAATAAGGTCACCGATAAACGATTAGAAATATAAAAACGCGATTTGTTAGCACTAAAGCCCGCAAGCTCCACATGCTCAGCGCCCTGCCCTATTATGCAATCGTATAGACGTGCTTTTAACTGGTTATCCCAAACACACACTTTAGACTCAGTTGCGAGTAGAGAGTGACTGGCATCTTCAGTCAATGCTGCGGCACTTAATAACTCATCACCATGAGCAAATTCATCCTTTGCTGGCGCGGTATACACCTCACCCCCACCACAACCCACAAGGCTTAAAGCAAATAAACAAGAAAGCGATTTAAGCAATTTCGACGTCATACTACTACTCTTATTTTTATAATTATTTTGTATAGCAGCAGTGTAATAAAAATAAGTAGAAGTGGGTAGGAGTTCTGACTTTAGCTGTCAGCTTTCGATGGTTAGTGGTTAGTGGTTAGTGGTTAGTGGTTAGTGGTTAGTGGTTAGTGGTTAGTGGTTAGTGGTTAGTGGTTAGTGGTTAGTGGTTAGTGGTTAGATAGTCGAGGTGCGAGGTAGGAGGTGCTTTAGCGCCGAACAACAGCCGCCCCATCACAGCTAAGATAACCCCACGATTTTCTTGTAGGCGTGAAATTTATTTCGCGCGAGTCCGTCACCAGTTGGGCGAGGTAGGAGGTGCTTTAGCGCCGAACAACAGCCGCCTCATCACTGCTTAAGGTAACCGCACGATTTTCTTGTAGGCGTGAAATTTATTTCGCGCGAGGCCATCACCAGTTGGGCGAGGTAGGAGGTGCTTTAGCGCCGAACAAAAGCCGCCCCATCACAGCTTAAGGTAACCCTACGATTTTCTTGTAGGCGTGAAATTTATTTCGCGCGAGGCCGTCACCATTTGTGCAATGTGGCAGATGCGAGGTGCGAGGTAGGAGGTGCTTTAGCGCCGAACAAAAGCCGCAGCTACATTTGCTAGGCCCTATTTTCTAGTGCCTAGCGCCTGCTAACTTTCCTCACCCATGTGTAAAACAAAACACATTAAGTTTATTACCATCTAGGTCTCTAAAGTAACCGGCATAGAAACCGGGCATTTCGCGAGGACCCGGAGCACCTTCATCTGTTCCACCGAGTTCAATGGCTTTTTTATAAAACTCATCAACTTGAGCTGGTGTTTCAACGGCAATCGCAATCATCGTACCGTTACCAACAGTGGCTTTTTCATCATTATAAGGTTTTGTAACTGCAAAGCCTGGTTTATCTTGGCCTGTGCTCCATGCCACAAAGCGGTCAGTTTCTAAAAAGCGCTCAGCGTTTAAGGTAGAAAAAAGTTCATCATAAAACTTCACCGCTTTAGCTAAGTTATTCGTGCCTAACATTATGTAACCAATCATTTTCTGCTCCTTAAGAAAAAAATAGTGTGTTCAACATAGAAGGGAATTGGGCATCTGTCTATTGATTTTTCCATTCATCGCAATGAACTATATTTTTATGGTTTGCTACTTTATAACAGAATATACACCGACCAATAACAAGGAATCATTATGAAGTTCAAAGCGTCTTTGGCGTTACTTGCTGTAGCCAGCTTTTATAGCCACGCACAAACTAGCAACACATTCCAACTTGAAAATGTCTTCGATCTTGAATACGCGAACCAATTAGAAATGACAAAAAATGGCGAGACCATTTTTTTCGTACGAAATCGAATGGACATTAAAACCGATCGCAAAGTCAGTAATATTTGGTCGGTTAATCCTGATGGTAAAACAATGCTACCGCTTACATCCGGCGTACATATGGATTACTCACCTGTGTTGTCGCCTGACGAAACTCGCTTGGCATTTATTTCAACCCGTGATGGGAGTAGCCAAATTTATGTTAAGTGGCTAAAAACAGGGAATGTCGCAAAAATTAGTAACCTAACGCAAAGTCCGGGTGGTTTAACATGGACGCCAGATGGTAAAAATTTGGTGTTTAGCCAATTTGTTCCTGAAAAATCAGCCGGCCCTGTGTCTTTACCGGGCAAGCCTGAAGGCGCTAAGTGGGCGGAGCCTGCAAAATATATTGATGACGTCTATTACCGTGCCGATGGGGGCGGTTATACAAAGGCGGGTTATCGCCATTTTTTCATGATCAGTGCAACTGGCGGTAACGCGCGTCAGCTGAGCTTTGGTAACTTTGATCATGGCGGCTCAATTAGCTTTAACGAAACGGGTGATGCTTTTTATTTTTCAGCTAATCGTCATGAAGATCATGAGTTAAAACCTACTAACTCGGAAATTTACAAATTAAACGTAGCTGACTTATCAATTTCACAGGTGACCGACCGGGTAGGTCCTGACTCACGACCAGCAGTCTCTCCCAATGGCCGATACCTTGCCTACACAGGCTACGATGATAAAAAAACAAACTATGAAAACAGTGACATTTACCTTCTTGATTTTAAGTCTGGTGAGACCTCAGTTTTAACAACAGACCTTGACCGTAGCGTTGAAGAAATTAAGTGGGATGATGACAGTAGAGGCATTTACTTTAGCTATGACAGCGAAGGGAAAACGCATTTAGCGTACCAACCTCGAAACGGTAAACACAAGGTTATTACCGAGAAGATAGGCAGTGTGGCATTTGGTCGCCCGTATTCAGGCGGAGATTTTGATGTAAGCGAAGACGGTGATGTTGCAATTACACTGGCTGACACTCAGCGCCCTGCAGATATTGCATTAATTAAACGCGGTAAAGTGAATCGTTTAACTCAACTTAACGAAGATGCACTTGGCAACAAAGAGCTGGCTAAAGTGGAAGAAATTTGGGTTAAATCAAGCCATGATGGCTTAGCTGTTCAAGGGTGGATTGCCTACCCTCCTGGCTTTGATAAAAACAAAAAGTACCCATTGGTACTCGAAATCCATGGTGGGCCCGTTGCAAACTATGGACCTCACTTTAGCCCTGAAGTTCAGTTGTTTGCTGCGAAGGGCAATGTCGTTCTATACATGAACCCACGTGGCAGTGACTCATACGGTAAAGAGTTTGCGCAAACAATTCATCATAACTACCCAAGCAATGACTTTGATGACTTGATGACAGGTGTCGATGCGGTTATCGCTAAAGGCTTTATTGATGAAAGCAAACTGTTTGTTACTGGAGGCTCAGGTGGTGGCGTATTGACGGCATGGATTGTGGGTCATACTGACCGCTTTGCAGCTGCCGTTGTTGCGAAGCCGGTTATCAATTGGATCAGTTTTGTACTAACTGCCGACTACTACCCTTTCTTTGCTGATTATTGGTTTCCGGGCAAACCTTGGGACAATATTGAGCATTATATGAAACGCTCACCCATTAGTTATGTAGGTAATGTAAAAACTCCTACTATGCTATTAACGGGTGAGTCTGATTATCGCACGCCGATTTCTGAAACAGAGCAATTCTATCAAGCGTTAAAGCTACAAGGTGTTGATACGGCAATGGTACGCATTCCAAATGCGTCACATGGCATTACAGCTCGTCCATCAAACTTAATGAGCAAAGTAGCGTATATTCAATGGTGGTTTGATAAGAACAGTGGAAATGATTAACAACATAGAGCGAAGCAAGAACGTTTCATTTGCGCAAGGTGAACTGATTTCGTGACGCAGTTTCGTTTAACTTATCGCAAAAAGTATTAGACGCGATTTTATATCGCGTCACTTGCAAAGCATAAAATGTAAAATAGTTTCGCACATACCAGTAGCAGTGGCTTTATGCCGTGTCATGAATAAAACCATTACGCGGGGTAAACCCGCTGTTACTTTTTGACTTTACTCTTAACCATTATTGTAAACCCCCTTTACAGTACATATGTAAGTAACTCCTTACATACATTTCTCAAATATCGGACATAGTCTCCTCATCAGTTAGTAAAAAATCGGTTTATGGCCAATATCAATAACTTGAGTTGGTAAAAAATCGGTTTGTGCCGCTAAAAACCTAGCATCAGTTAGTAAAATTTTGGTTTGTAGGTCGTTTAAGTTGGTAAAATATCGGTTTATAAACGAAGTTCTCCTCGCAAATTACCGCCCCTAATCAGCTATAAAAGCCAATTTTGGCCTTTTACCCACACTTATAAGCAATAAATAGGCTGAATCAACCAAGAAATAGCGGAGGTAGTTAAATCCTGATCCAAAAAATGCAGGCTGGTAAAAGCGTGATCTGTCTTTTCTAAAAGCTAGTAAATGGCTGATCCAAGACTTAGTTAAACTCTGATCTGAGGTGCGAGATGCTAGGTGCGAGATGCGAGTTACGAGGTGCGAGATGCGAGATGCGAGTTACGGGATGCGAGTCTGAAGACTGATAACTAAAAGAGAAAAAGGGCCCGAAGGCCCCTAACAACATTATTGAATAGCTATAAAGGAATATTACAACTTGGTTAGAACTGGTTCATGGTGTTTGCTTCACCGCCCGCTTTCAGTGCGTTTTCACCAGAGAAGTACTCTTTGTGCGTATCACCAATATTAGAACCTGCTAAATCTTGGTGTTTCACTGACGCTTGCTCACGACGGATTTCTTGACGTTGAACATCGCGAACATACGCTAGCATGCCTAAGTCACCAAAATAACCTTCTGATAGGATATCTGTGCTTAGCGCCGCAGTGTGGTAAGTCGGCAGTGTAATTAAGTGATGGAAAATACCGGCTTCACGCGCACCATCACGTTGGAAGTTTTGAACAAGCACATCAGCCGCTGCAGCAAGCTCAGTATCATCCATTTCTGGTGCCATTAATGCTTTGTTGTCATCAATGCTTGGGTATGCAGATAGGTCTTTACCTTGCTCTTGCCATTCAGCGTATACTTGCTCACGGAACTTAAGCGTCCAGTTGAACGAAGGTGAGTTATTGTATACAAGCTTCGCATTTGGCACGTGCTCTTTAACGCGGTTAACAAGCTCTGCAATTTGTTTGACGTTTGGTTTTTCTGTCTCAATCCACAGTAAGTCTGCGCCTGATTGCAAGCTTGTTACACAGTCGAGTACAACGCGGTCTTTCTCTGTTCCTTCACGGAATTGGTATAAACCATTGTCTAAACGTGTTGGCTTACATAGTTGGCCATTCAGCTTCATTGCGGTGTCGCCTTCGTTTAACTCATCAACACTGTTTACAGGCGTTGTTTCTAAGAATGAAGTATATTGGCTTGCCAAGTCGCCAGGCGCTTTCGATACAGGTACTTTTTGTGTCAAGCTTGCACCTAGTGAGTCAGTACGTGCAACAATAATACCGTTATCAATGCCTAGCTCTAGGAATGCATAACGAACCGCATTGATTTTTGCTAAGAAATCTTCATGTGGAACGGTTACTTTACCTGCTTGGTGACCACATTGTTTTGCATCAGATACTTGGTTTTCAATTTGAATCGCACACGCACCTGCTTCAATCATTTTCTTCGCAAGTAGGTATGTTGCTTCTTCATTACCGAAACCAGCATCGATATCGGCAATAATTGGCACTACGTGGCTTTCAAAGTTATCAATTTTATCAAGGACTGCTTGTACGTCTCCGCCGTTTGCTTTCGCCGCATCGAGGTCTTTATAAAGGTGATCAAGCTCACGTGCATCTGCTTGCTTTAAGAACGTATAAATTTCTTCAATTAGCGCTGGAACAGAAGTCTTTTCGTGCATGCTTTGGTCAGGTAATGGACCGAACTCTGAGCGCAGTGCAGCAACCATCCAACCACTTAAATACACGTAGCTGCGTTTCGTTGTTTTATTATGACGTTTAATCGCCATCATCATTTGTTGTGCAGTAAAACCGTGCCAACACCCTAAAGATTGCGTGTATTGGCTGTGGTCTGCATCGTATGCTGCCATATCGGCGCGCATGATATCTGCTGTGTACTGTGCGATGTCTAACCCTGTACGAAAACGGTTTTGTAAACGCATGCGGCTTGCATATTCAGGGTTAATTGATTGCCACGTTTTGCCCTGGCTTTGGCATAAAGTCGCTAAGTTATCTGTTTCGCGTTGATATGTAGTCATAATAAAAATCCTTCGAACGGGTTCATTTAATCTTTTTTGTTAGTGAGAGTGGCTAAGAAGTGTTCGCTCCGTAGCGCTTAAATCAACATTAGGCCGATTTTTTGGATTTAGTAAATTTATAGTTGTTATTGCCACTATACTTTTGGTGAATGACATTTAGCCTGCCATTTACCCTTTTTTACGATATGGTTGAGCCATGACTGATCGAATTACGACCGTTTAAAGGACATTATTATGACCACCACTCCCTCACTAAATGGGTTAAGTGTTGACCAGCAGCTAGCACAGTTCGTTGAACAACAATTGCTACCTGGTACAGACATTTCTCCAGCAGCGTTTTGGCAAGGCTTTGCCGATATTGTTAATGAGTTAACTCCTATCAATCGGGCGCTTTTAGAAAAACGCGAACAACTGCAAGCCAAGATTGATAACTACCATAAACAGCAGCCGGTATGGGATGCAGCCAATTACCAACGTTTCCTTGAGGAGATTGGCTACCTGGTGCCAGAGCCCGCCAATTTCAAAATTGAAACCGAACACGTAGAGCCCGAAATAGCCAATACAGCAGGCCCTCAGCTAGTTGTGCCTGTTAGTAATGCACGCTTTGCACTGAATGCAGCTAATGCACGCTGGGGCTCCTTGTACGATGCGCTGTACGGCACCGACGTGCTCAGTGAAGACGATGGCGCAGAAAAAGGCGCTGCATACAATCCTGTGCGAGGCTTTAAAGTAATGGCTTTTGCACGCCAATTCCTTGATAAAGCACTGCCTTTAGCCAATGGCTCACACATTGAAAGTACCAGCTACGCCATTGTGAATAACGAGCTACTTATCACCTTGCGTGATAGCAGCCAAGTGCGTCTGGCACACCCAGAACAATTGGTTGGTTATCAAGGTGAAGCACAAAATCCGAGTGCTATTCTGTTGAAAAATAATGGCTTACATGTTGAGCTACAAATCGATCATCATCACCCAATTGGGCAAGCAGACAAAGCGGGCCTCAAAGATGTTGTACTTGAAGCTGCACTAACCACCATTATGGACTGCGAAGATTCTGTGGCTGCGGTCGATGCTGAAGACAAAGTTAATGTCTACAAAAACTGGCTTGGTTTGATGCAAGGCAACCTTGTTGAAGCATTCAACAAAGATGGGAAGACTATTGAACGTCGCTTAGCTGAAGACCGCCAATATCAGGGTATTAATGGCGAAACGGTGACCCTAAAAGGGCGAAGCATGATGTTTGTGCGTAACGTAGGCCACTTAATGACAAACCCAGCAATTCAAGATAGCGAGGGGAATGATGTGTTTGAAGGCATAATGGATGCCATCATCACCAGTACCGCAGCCCTGCATGACTTAAAAGGCACGCACGGCCTTAAAAATTCGTCAGCTCACAGCATCAATATTGTTAAACCCAAAATGCACGGCCCAGAAGAAGTGGCCTTCACCAATACCCTATTTACACGTGTTGAACAGATGCTTGGTTTACCTGCAAACACCATAAAAATGGGGATTATGGACGAAGAGCGCCGCACTTCAGCAAATTTAAAAGCCTGTATTTACGAAGCAAAAAACCGTGTTGTGTTTATTAACACGGGTTTCTTAGACCGTACAGGTGATGAAATTCATACCTCAATGCAAGCAGGTGTCGTACTGCCTAAAGGCGCTATAAAACTAGAACCTTGGATCAGCGCTTACGAAGACCGTAATGTCGATATTGGCCTTGCAACAGGCCTCAGTGGTAAAGCGCAAATTGGTAAAGGTATGTGGCCAATGCCTGATAAAATGGCGTTGATGATGGAACAAAAAATTGGCCACCCGAAAAGCGGGGCTAATACCGCGTGGGTGCCCTCTCCTACTGCGGCTACACTGCATGCAATGCATTATCATGATATTGATGTATTTGCCTGTCAAAAGACACTGATGGACCGTAAAGAAGCAAGCCTCACACGCTTACTTACCCCCCCACTGATGAAAGACCCAAGTACGTTATCAAAAGAAGATATCCAAGCCGAGCTTGATAACAATGCACAAGGCATTCTAGGGTACGTAGTGCGCTGGATTGATCAAGGTATTGGTTGCTCAAAAGTGCCAGATATCAACCATGTAGGCTTAATGGAAGACCGTGCAACGCTACGTATTTCAAGCCAGCATATGGCGAACTGGCTGTATCATGGTGTATGCAATGAAGAGCAAATTCGTAAAACGATGGCACGTATGGCTAAAGTCGTCGATGGGCAAAACGAAGGGGATCCAGCTTACACCAATATGGCTGACTCAGCCGAAAGCCTAGCACAAAGTGTTGCGTACCAAGCAGCATTAGCCCTTGTTTTAGAAGGCGTTAAACAGCCAAGTGGTTATACTGAACCATTACTGCATGCGTTTCGTATAAAGTATAAGTCTCAACATTAATCACTTTTCTCACTCCCTTTCGAGTTTGATGTGTCGTTCTTTGCAGCCTTCGGGCTGCTTTTTTTCGTCTAAAAATCAATAAACGCATGTCTATATACCATTTCGCTTAATTAAGTGGTCTATTTTGAGGCAATAATACATCGTTGATAACAAGACAAAAATTTTGTATTGAGTTGTGCTCGGCAATTGCGCCTGTATTGCTTTATCTTTTATATCTATACAGTCGTTAGTGAGCGCTGTCTTACACGCTTGCGACTCATGTTATCCCTACAATAATTCAGTATTTTTTCAGCTTGATATTGTTATTTAACGGAATAAATACAGTGAATAATGGCCATTCATCGGCTAATAAAAATTGATCAAAAAAGGGGCATTTGTTATCAAATGCCCCTTTTTACGTGCTAATTTTTTAAAATTAGTTTTTGACAATCGCATTGTGATAAACGTTTTGAACGTCATCACAGTCATCTAACATCGTGATGAACTTTTCAAAATTAGCAATATCATCTGGATCAGTGATCTCAGTATGTACTTGTGGAACAAACGTGATTTCGTCTATTTCAAATGTAATACCTTCAAACGCTTCTTCAAGTGCTGTTTTTGCTTTGTAGTATTCTGTATGCGGTGCAAATACTGACACTTTGCCGTCTTCTACTTCGACATCCGTCACGTCAACATCAGCCATCATTAGGGCTTCGAGTACCACTTCGTCATCTTCGCCAGCAAAACCAAGAACCGCGAAGTGATCGAACATGTGCGCGACACAACCAGGCGTCCCAATTTTTGAGTCAGTTTTAGTGAACGGTAAACGCACATCTTTAATTGTGCGGTTAGGGTTGTCTGTTAAACAGTCAACAATCACCATACAGTTACCTGGGCCATACCCTTCGTAACGTGCTGGAGAGTAGTCTTCCCCTGCTCCACCGGCTGCTTTTTTCATGGCATTTTCGATTACATGCGCAGGAACCTGATCACGTTTTGCACGTTCAATAATGCGTTTTAATGCTTGGTTTACTTCTGGGTCGGGTTCACCATTCTTTGCAACAACGTAGATCTCTTTACCGTACTTAGAATTTACTTTTGTTTTTGCATTGGCCGTTTTAGCCATGGCGTTTTTGCGGACTTCAAATGCTCTGCCCATCTTATGCCTCTATGAATACATTTGTTAATTGCCGATATTTTAGCAATTCATTGTCGCTTGGGCTAGTACCAGGTCTGTTTATCGTTCTCGCTTAAATAGACAACAACTCAGGCGACAATCTTGAAAGTAAAAAATTAAGTAAACGATGCAGAAATAATTAAAGGAAGGGCTATTTAACATAACACTTTATTTTGTTGAAATGCGCCAACTAAATTAGGTAACTCTGAAAAATGATGCAGTATGTAATCTGCCTGATCAGCATAGTCAGGAATGTCATCTGGCGCATACAAACAAGCACGCATATTCGCATTATGTGCCGCTTGAATATCAAACAAATAATCGCCAACATACAACAGCTCTGATTTATCAAGCTCCCAAAGCGTTGCAATCGCATTGAGCGCACTTGGATCTGGCTTTGCTGGCGCATCTGAGCGAGTCAGCACTGTTTCGATTGGCAAAGGGTTATTTTTAAGTTTGATTGCTGCAGCACGGTCATAATTGCGCGTAACAATAGCCATTGGAATATTATTTTCTTTGAGTGCAGTAACCGCACTGGCAACACCTGGCAATAAATGCGAGTGCTGCGCATCTAAAAGCTCATGTTGATGCACGATGTTCATCGCTTCTTCGCGCATATAAGGTGAAGGTAAAGCGGCTATAAAGGCTAACAAATCTTTTTCAAGCGGGCAGCCAACTTGCGCTTTAATCAGTGAAAAATCGAGTTCTGACGAAACCAAGGTGCCGTCTAAATCGAAAATGACACCACGTATATTGTTATCATGGATATTCATATAAATCCCTGTATATGAGAATTGGGGGAAAATTTTAAGACCCATTAATAAGATAGTGTACGATAACCGTTAATTAAAGGATCAAAGGATTAAAAAATAGACTTTTTAAATCCTTTTTTATCGGATAGGGTTATTATTTAATTGACTCAAATTTAGCTTCAAGCCAGTTATCATCTTGGCTAAAGGTAAGTGTTTTCACCTTTCCTTTGCCTTCAATATTAACCATATTGACCTGTGCAGGCCATAAATCACGTAACGCGCCATTGCTCATACGAATCCCTTTGATGCCTTCAGGGATGGTGACTTCTTGGTAAACCCAAAAGAACTTACCATCAACTTGCGCTCCCACTTTTTTAAGCTCAAGTTGCTTGCCCTCTAAGGTTTGCAGTGCAATGTGTGACTCAACATAATCAGCAAAACGCTTTTGATCTTCTTTGTTACTTAAGATATCGGCATTGCCATTAAACAAATGTTCAACAGCATGCTCCGTATCGTGCAAATAAAAGCGATGCATTAGCTCTATGTTATTAGTGCGTTTATTAAATAATACCGTAGTCACAGACGCTTTTAACTGGTGCGCCATCGTTGGCGCACTCAGTAATAAAGCGAAAATAATGGCTATAAAGCGCATTATTTTTGCTCCTCAGCATCTTTTTCGTCGTCTTTTTTCAGCTCAGTTTTGATATCTTGCATGATATCACGGCTCACTTTCGCTTTACTCTTCTCACGCTTATACACTTCGATACGCGATGGAATAATACGACGAGGGTAGTTATTGTTTTCCACATCAACATCGGCTGTTTCCCAGCGAGGGTCAACCGTAACAGACACTAAGTTTTTACCTTTTTCAGTAATAATTAGCTTTTGTACGTGCTTGTGGTTACGACGCCAGATTTCAGCAGGAATGTACTGTTCTTCTTTCGTGCCATCTTCATAGGTCAGCTCTAATAAGATAGGCATCACTAAGCCACCTAAGTTTGAAAACTCAAGCACATAGTAGTTTTTATCTTCCTTAATTGCACGTTCAAACGTTTTACGCTCCCACGGCTCTAACCCCTTAAGGAACTTGTTATACGCGTTACGTTCTTTGTTAGTCACTGTAAAGCGGTCATTTTCGTCATAGAAATCTGTGACATCTGGGTTTTCTTCAACCCATAACTTTTTGCCTTCTTCTTTATTGCGTTTAACGAATAATGGCATTGGTTTATCAGCTTCAATGTCGCGAAGACGATTAAAGTCGATATCAGGATTCTTTGTGTCTAAACGCAGTTGATAAACCTTGTCTAACGAGATATCAACATGGTCTGTGGTGTAGAACCAACCACGCCAGAACCAGTCTAGATCAACCCCTGACGCCTCTTCCATAGTACGGAAGAAATCTGCAGGAGTAGGGCGTTTGTACTTCCAACGCTGCGCGTACTCTTTAAATGCAAAGTCAAACAGCTCACGACCCAGAATCACTTCACGTAAAATATTAAGTGCAGCAGCAGGTTTAGTATACGCATTAGGTCCTAAACGTAATACGCTGTCAGACTGTGTCATAACGGGTACTTGGTTTTCAGACTTCATGTATTCAACAATATCACGCGGCTCAACACCCCAAGGGATTGTGTGGTCCCATTCGCGCCCCGCAACACCATCTAGGAAGCTGTTTAGACCTTCGTCCATCCACGTCCACTGACGCTCGTCTGAGTTAACAATCATCGGGAAGTAAATGTGACCGACTTCGTGGATAACAACACCAATTAAGAAACGTTTTTCAGCTTGAGAGTAAGTACGGGTGCCATCGTCTTGAAGCTCTGTACGCGGACCATTAAATGTGATCATGGGGTATTCCATCCCCCCAACAGGGCCATTGACTGATTGAGCCACAGGGTAAGGGTAGTCAAACGAAAAGCGTGAATACACTTCCATCGTGTGCACAACAGCTTCGGTAGAATATTTCTTCCACAGGTCACCGCCTTCTTTCGGATAGAAAGACATTGCCATCACTAACGGCTGTTCTTTACCACCTTGATGGTAGCCTTTTGCATCCCACATAAACTTACGTGATGATGCCCATGCAAAGTCACGCACGTTCTCGGCTTTAAAGTGCCATGTTTTGGTTTTGTCGGTGCCTTCTTTCTCGTTCTCAAGTGCTTCTTCTTCGGTCACGATAAATACAGGGCGCTTAGCGTTTTCAGCTTCTTCAAGACGATTACGCTGCGCACGTGTTAATACACTGCCTGGGTTATCTAGCTTACCTGTTGCCGATACAATGTGATCCGCAGGAACGGTGATTTCGACATCATAATTACCAAATTCCAGTGTAAACTCACCGCTTCCTAAGAACGCTTTGTTAGTCCATGCTTCATAGTCTGTGTACGCAGCAAGACGCGGGAACCACTGTGCTAATAAGAAGATATCGTTTCCGTCTTCTTCAAAGTGTTCATAACCTGAACGTGCGCCTACCGCATCTTCTTCAACAATGTTAAAGGCGAAGTCCATGCTGAACTCAACGTCTTTACCCGGTTTAAGCGGCTCATTTAGGTCAATACGCATTAATGTATCAACCACGGTTACTTTAAGCTCTTTTCCGTCTTCGTCTTTAACATTGGCGATTTGAAAACCTAGCTCGTTGTCGGCCATAAATTGCTGACGACGTAACTGGCCTAAGCTCAATTTAGTGGCTTTTGGCTGAGGGTCACCTTGCAATGTTTTACCATTGAAAGTAGCGGTCATCTCGGCAATTGAATCAGATTTAAAAATATTTTGGTCTAATTGCAACCAAAGGTACTTTAATGTGTGAGGTGAATTATTCTTATATTCGATAGTTTGACGCGCTGTTAAGCGACGTTTTTTCTCATCAAGGTTTACATCGATGTCGTAATTTACTTGCTGTTGCCAGTAGTTTTCGCCGGGTTCACCCGCGGCACTACGGTATACGTTAGGCGTTGCAAGTGCTTCATCAAGTTGACGGAACTTGTCAACAAATGAGCCTTTTGTTTGCTCAACAGACGACCCCATGACTGCGGTTGATACTGCTAAAGGCAATACCAAAGCACTCAAAGTAATAACTGCTTTTTTCATTGTTAATCCTGTAAAATATGCGTGAGCGTAACATCTCAAACCACTAACAAAATTTCAATAAAATCACGATAAAGTGCGGGTTTTTTAGGGTAGTATTCGCGCTTTCCTAGCCTGTATTTTTCAATCCTTTCATCTGCTATTAACAAAACTGTAAAGCCCCTTTACAAACCTAACAGGTTCAGTGCTAATTCATACCCCCGTATTACACTTAAAATATAGCGAGGTTGCTTATTTTTTGTTTAAAGGTAAGAGGGGACTTAAATGAAGTTTTACATTGTAAAAAAAGACTCTCGATTAGCTGCTATTCCAGCAGAAGAATCGGTTTTAAACGAATACAAAGCACGCGGATTTGAGTTTGTAGAGGTCATTGCCGCTCGCGATGAACCCGATGCACTATCGCGTACCACTCCCCATGCAAAACGCCCTAAAAAATGGCTGTTTTATGGCTCTACGCTGGTTATTTTGAGTCTAATTGCAATTATTTTCGCAATAAAGTAGTTTTTGCGACATTTTCTATTGAAATTTACTGCTGTTTGTATTTAAAATCGCCCACTTTTTTCGATTTGGGTGTTTATGTGTGTCTATTCATACCCAAAAAATGTTTCGGTAATCAGCATAGAATTCGGTGAGCGTATGGATTTTTACATCCTAAAAAAACAACAAGAACTAATTGCAATTCCAGCGGACGAACAAAATTGTAAACAATACCTAGATTCGGGGTATTTCTATATCGACAAAGTAGCGGCATGTAATGAAACCAATGCCCTTAAAGTTTTACAGGCCAAACAAACAAAGGCTATCAAAGTGCCCTTAATAATGGCACTGCTTGCTTTGCCTATGGTGTTGTTTGCGTGGTATAGCTTAAGTTAAAAACGAGGCTGGGCATCGAGGCTCAGCTTAGGTATATTGTCGCTCTTAATAAATAATAAGAGCGTTTAATGAAAGTCCTTCATACTTCTGATTGGCATTTAGGCCAACAATTCTACGAACATTCCCGCTTCGAGGAACATCAGGCTTTTTTAAACTGGTTAACGGAGACTCTCGCAGCACAGCACATCGACTTATTACTCGTTGCTGGCGATATTTATCACACGGCGACACCGCCTGCGAGTGCAGAAAACCAACTCTATCAATTTATCAAGAACACCAAACAACGTTGCCCAGATTTACACATCGTGATTATTGCTGGTAATCATGACTCGGCAAACCGTATCATGGCTGCAAAACCCTTACTGGCTCAATTTGATACGCATGTGGTGGGTCGGTTCGATACCGCAAGCCCAAAAGATGTCGTACTGCCTATATCAACAAAAAATGGCCAAGCACATGTTGTTGCCATGCCATTTTTGCGAAGCAGCGATTTAAGTCACTATAATCGCCAAGAAGAGCAGCCTTTAAGTTACAACCAAGCAGTGGCACTGGCTTATAAAGATGCACTAAATGCTGCCGGTGAGTTACCGAAAGCACCGCTAATAGTAATGGGACACCTCCATGCAAAAGGCGGCGATATTTCGACAGACTCAGAGCGAAACTTAGTGATTGGCGGTGAGGAGGCTATTTCGGCTAACATTTTTAGTGAACAGGCTGATTACGTAGCCCTTGGTCACTTGCATAAAGCACAAACCGTCGCCAAGTCTGAGACCATTCGTTACAGTGGCACCCCCATGCCGATGTCCTTTTCTGAGCGCCGTTACCAGCACCAAGTTATGTTAATTGAGCTTTCTGATTCAAGTTGCACTGTAAACCCCCTTTACATACCGAGCTTTTGTAAAGTCATACTGCTCCCCGAAAAAGACTGTGTGCCGCTGAGTGAATTGTGTGAGCTGTTGAGTGAACTTGATTTAAGCGATGAAAACTTAGCGCCCTATTTACGCGTTAAACTGAGCGCTCACGACACCGACACCACGTTTAGAGAGCAAATTGAACAAGCGCTGGCAGGTAAGCAGCTTAAGTTTTGTGGGATTGAACGGGTGCGACAAGAGCGCAATCATCAAGACGATGAGCAAGCCTTGTTTGACGATGTGTCGCAAATCGAAGCCCTCAATCCACATTCGTTGTTAGAGCAAGCCTTTGCCAATCATAAAGATATGGCAGGGCAAGCAGTGCCAAAAGAGCTCGAAGACTTATTAAGCGACGTTATCGATGAGTTGAATACGGAGGACGTGCTATGAAAATTTTAGCGATACGTGTTCATCAATTGGCATCCATTGTCGATGCCGAAGTCGATTTTACAGCTTCGCCATTAAAAGAAGCCGGGCTATTTGCCATTACGGGCGATACCGGGGCAGGTAAAAGTACGTTACTTGATGCCATTTGTTTAGCACTGTATACCAAAACCGCGAGACTTCGTGGCGACACAGGTAATAAAATTGACTTTAATGGCGATAATATCAAGCTCAATGACTCGCGAAATTTATTACGCCGTGGGGCAGGGCAGGGCTATGCCGAAGTGGACTTTATAGGCCAAGATAAACATCACTACCGTGCTCGCTTGAGCTTTAGCCGCGCACGGAACAAAGCGAATGGCAAATTACAACAAGCGCAACACACGCTTCATTCATTGCCTGACGAAACCTTAATTGCCGATAGAAGTAATGCCAGCAAAGAAATAGAGCGCATTATTGGTTTAAGCTTTGATCAATTTTCGCGGGCGGTGTTACTTGCCCAGCATGAGTTTGCAGCCTTTTTGAAAGCCACAGGGGATGAAAGGGCACAACTGTTAGAATGCTTAACTGGCACCGACAAGTTTAGTCGTATTGGGCAACGTATATTTGAACGTCACCGCGAACAACAACAGGCTCTTGAGCAATTAAAACTGAGCTTGGCGAACTTTAAGGTATTAAGCCCCGAAGAGTTAGCGGCTAAGCAAGCTGAGCATCAGTCGCTATTAACGAAGCAAACTGAACTACAAAACCAAATAAAGCAGCTGGAGCAATACCAAACTTGGTATAAACAGGCGGCGCATCTATCAGAACAAATAACGCAAGCGGAACACACAAAGCACCAAGCTGAGCAGCAATTACAACAACTTGAAGACAAGGCAAAGCAAGCCAAACAAGCGCAGCAGTGCTTAGAAATAAAAGATAACCGTGAGCGCACAGCCACAATTAAAGCTCAGCAAGCGCAGCTTCTAGAAAACCGTGAGCAACTTTTAAAAATTGATCATAACGCCCTGATAAGTGACGCAGAGCAAACGCTAAACAAACACACTGAGCAGTTAAAGCAAGCGAAACAAACGCAAAAAGATGCTCAGCCAATCATTAGCCAAGCACGTGAGTACGATAAACAACTGGCGGTATTGAACCAGCAAGCACACGCTCAAAAAGCACAACTCGAAAAAGCGAACCAGCATAACACCGAGCTGAGCAATAAACTTAATACGGCAAAGGCTGAGCAACAACAGCAACATCAGCAACAACAAGCGCTCACTAATTGGTTAGCGACACATGCACAATGGCAACCATTAGCCAAAGACTGGTCATATTATAAAAGTGAATTAAGCCGCTTTAATCAACTGCAGCTTCGTATTGATAAAACAAATCAAACGGTAAAGTCACTTCAGCCTACGTTGACTGAGCAGCAACACAGCCGTGAGCAATTACAAAAACAGTATCAAGCGCTTGAGCACGCACTAAAAACGCTGAATGAACAAGACACTAGCTTCAAAGACCGCTTAAATAGTCAGTCTATGGCCGACATAGATGCACAACTAGAGGCGATTAAACACCTTATTGAAAAGCGTCAACTGTGGCAAAGTAATCAGCAACAATTAAAAGTGTGGCAAAGCCAATCAGACACCTTAAACCAAAATAAACAACAGTTACAAACAGCCCTCAGCGCGATAGGGCAGGATGTAGAAAACGCCCAACAACAGCTGACACTATGTGAGAAAAACTTACAGCAAATACAGTTAAGAGCCAGTGAGGGGGTCAGCCAATTAAGAGCCACTTTAAAAGCGGGTGAGCCATGTGCTGTTTGTGGTTCGACTGAACACCCGTTTCAACATGATGTGGTTAATGCGCAGTTTAGTCAGCTCATTAATGATTTTACTGAGCAACTTAATAGTGCCAAACAGCACCTAAATAATCAGCAAGCTTTACAGCAAACAAAAAGTAATGAGCTGACAGCCTGTACTCAGCAAATAGCGTCATTAGAGGGGCAGGTGAGTGAACTCACCGACCAGCAGAACACGCTCAAACAGACCATGGCGGCAAATCGTACAGAGCTGAATGATTTAACCGAGGCGCAATTAAACGAGCGTCAGCAGCAGCTCACGAGCCAGAAACAGCAGTATTTTAAAGTGCTTGAGCAACAACAGCAGCTGCAAACATCATTAACAGCCAAACAAGCAGAGTTTAATCAAAAAGGGCAAGCACTGCATGCAGCAGAGCAAAAACTGAGTGAAACACAGCAGCAACTCAACACTGAACAAGCGCGTTTAAACGAGCTAAATGCAGAGCATCAGCAACTGCATACCACACTCGACGACACCTTTAAAAATGCCCCTTGGTGGCAACAGCTCAATGAGCAGCAGTTGTCATTAGAGACTATTGCAGAGGATGTGCAACGCTATCAAACGAAACTTCAACAATCAGATGAGCTAACGAAGGCTCTAACAAGCACTGAGCAAACCATCGCGCATTTACTGCCTCAGCAACATGAAGCAGCAGAAGCGAAAGCTAAGTGCACTGCGCAACTTGCCCATACCGAGAACGAGCAGGCTGCTTTGCATGAAAAACGCATTACCTTGTTTGCCGATGCGAACATTTCGGTCGATGAGTATATTGCACAACTTGAACAGGCCATTGACTCGTTACAGCAAGCAGTGCAACAGGCTCAAGAACACCTAAGCAATGCGGTTAAAGCGCGTGACGAGCACGCTATTCAAATAAGCCACTTAACGATGCGTGAAAAAGAGTTAAGCGATGAACAAGCTGCGCTTGAAAAACGATTCACGCAGTGGTTTAGCGAGTTTAAAGCACAGCATCCTTCACTTTCTGAAGACGCAATTACAACGCTTTTAAGCATCAGTAGCGAATCAATAAAGCAAACACTCAACGAGCACCACGCGGCAGAAAATGCGCTAAAAGAAGCTCAAGCAGCTTTAAAACAGCTGCATTCATCGCAGTCAGCACATTTAAAAGATCAGCCAAAGCACAGCGAAAGCGACACTGAAACTGAACTAGCTAACGCCGCTAATGCCCAGCAACATACGAATCAATCGCTGATGCAAGTAGGCAGTGAGCTGCACACGCACCAACAAAATAGCCAAGCATTAGCAGATAAACAGCAATTATTAGTGCAACAGCAAAAGCGCTACGAGCACTGGCATTTACTTAATAAAGTGCTGGGTGATGCCAGTGGTAAAACCATGCGTAACTTAGCGCAAACGCAAACCCTCAAAATACTGCTGCATTATGCCAATAGCCACTTACACACTTTAAACAAGCGCTACAAATTAACGGCTATCGGGCAAACGCTGGATATTGCCATCATTGATAAAGACATGGCCGATGAGCAGCGTTCTGTTAATACTTTGTCAGGCGGGGAGTCGTTTTTAGTCTCGCTGGCACTGGCTTTGGGGCTTGCCTCGTTGTCATCGAATAAAGTGCAAATAAACTCTTTGTTTATCGATGAAGGGTTTGGTACGTTGGACAGTGAAACGTTAAGCATCGCGATGGATGCTCTCGATTCGCTGCAAGCACAAGGCCGTAAAGTAGGGGTTATTTCGCATGTATCTGAAATGACCGAACGCGTGGCCACGCAGGTACATGTAGCGAAAAAACCCGGTGGTTACTCAACCATCTCTGTTATTTAAAGGATTAGCATGCCAACTTTTAATCATGAAGAAGCCAGTCATTACGATGAGCGCATAACGCGTTTAGTGCCAGGGTACGCGTTATTACACCAAGCAACCGCAGCGCAACTAGTCAGCACGCTCGACAACGACGCGTGTATTTTAGTGATTGGTGCAGGCACCGGAAAAGAGATCATAGAACTTGCTAAGCTCAACGCAGGCTGGCGTTTTATTGCGCAGGATATTTCACAAGATATGTTGGATATCGCTGAGCAGCACTTTAGCCAACATAACATCAGTGACCGTGTAACGGTTCATTGTGGCGATATTAACGATATTGATGCAAGCGCCGATGCAGCATTATGTTTATTAGTCATGCACTTTGTCGAGGACAATGGCGATAAAAAAGCGCTGTTAAAAGCGATTAAAAGCAAGCTTAAAAAGCAGGGCAACTTATTCATTGCCGATTTAATGCGCCCTGAAACGCAATTTGAGCGCGAATCACAACTACAGCTTTGTACTCAGCTAGGTTTAACCGATGCCGGCAAAGAGCGCACCCGACACAATCTAGAACATGAGTTTTACCCATTAGACCGTATTCGTTTTTCAGAATTAATGAATGAAAGCGGATTTAGCACCCCTAAACAGTATTTTAAAGTGCTGGGTTTCACTGGGTATGTGGTGGGGAGTTAGACTCTTTAAGTTTTAAGCTTTGAACTTCCATTGTCAGCGCGATCATACCATTCCGCTTAATTAAGTGGTCTATTTTGAGGCAATAAAACCGCGTTGATAACAAGGCAAAAATTTAGTTATTTAGTTGTTCTAAATCAGAAATTTTTAACGTAGGTAGCGACTGGTTTAATCACTCAAAATGATTA